>JBAPQQ010000243.1:0-7090 GCA_049280695.1 Mycobacterium sp. | reverse complement strand
TGGCAACAGCAACCTCGTAAGCACCACCGGCTACGGAGCTGGGCCGATGGCCGGATGGTAAGCCCGGAGTCCTGCCAGCTTTCGGTAGCGTTGCGGGAAGCAGGGTTTCGGCTAGTCGGCCCGGTCGTCGCGCACTCCTTCATGCAGACCGTCGGAATCGAGAACGGTCATTTCGAAGGCTGCTTCCGCGCACCGGCGCAAGAAACGCTCGACGTTGCGCCGCGCACTGCTACCAGTCAGCTGAACTGGGGGCAGTCCCGTATGGAGAAAAGCGAGTAGCCCGTTCCACATGCTGTGGCAGGCATTCAAAAAGACCTTTACCTCATCGGAGGCTACACGCAATCGACGTCAACGACGCACAGACCGCTGTACGGGAGCCTTGTGCGTTCTGTGGCGTCGATCAAATGATCGTCGTTGGCAGAGCCAAACCCACAACAGGTGTTGATAAGCGTCCGCCGGTTCGCTGGCTGCGATGCCTTAGTTGCTTTCGGGGCCATGTGGATAACGACGGAACAATCAGCCCAGGCGTGCGCCGGCTTGATACACCTGACGTTCTCGCCGGCGACGACCTCGCGGCCTGGACGGAAGCCCTCGGGATGAAATGGCCGTAGCGAAGTTCACGCTAACAGCTCATCCTCTTAGTCTACGAGCTTGCGGCGATGGTGGCAGAAAACGCGCCCGACGAATCAGCCGCGTCTGAAACCGGCGACGCCGCGAGTTAGCTACGTCCACAGGACTGCCGCCAGCCGCCGGTAAAACGCCGGTAACTCTCCGGGCCGATTTACCCGCGCTAGCACCGAAACCGCTGTCACCAGCCCTTTTCCCGTGCCCCCAGTCGGACTCGAACCGATACTGTGCGGATTTTAAGTCCGCTGCCTCTGCCAATTGGGCTATGGGGGCTGTGCAGGCACGAAGCCTAACCGGTCGGCAATGCCGGATGCTGCGATGCAGCCTCGTCGGAACTCAGGTCCGACAGCGTCAGCTGATGTTTCGGAGGATGAGGTAGTAGTTCGCGCCGTGTGATCGACAGCCCCGCGTCGACGTGCATAACCACGCCCGGCTCGAGCAATTGCCACTTCTCGTCGTCGTCCATCGGCTCGCTGGCGAACACCACCGACGACTGAGCGTCCAGTTCCTGTGACCGAGCGTGAATCATGTTGGTCTGCATCTCGAAAGCCTTTGCGCGCGGCTGTTTCTCGAGCACGAACAATTCGTGGGTTTCCGGATACCGCAACGCCCACATGTCAGTCGCCTTGGCCAGCAACAGATTTGCGGCATAAATCGGCACGTTGTCGGCAAGCCAGGTCAACGCGTCGGCAAGCCCCGCCTCGACGTCACCACCGCAAGCTCGGATCGCGCCGGTGATCAGCGCGAAGACCCGCTCGCTGTCCGTCTGTCCCAGAACAAGTTCCGCAGCTGACAACTCAGCCAGCCGTGCGTCGAGTGCATCGAGCCCAGCCACGACCCCGTTATGCGCGAACAGCCGATCGTCTTGCAGGAAGGGGTGGGTGTTCCGCACGTCGAGATCACCCGTCGACGCATACCGCACATGCGCGACGAACGTCGTCCCACTCATCTCGTGCGCTTCACATGCGAACTCGTACATTCGGCGGTAGGACAGCGGTAGCGCGGCACCCGGACCCGCAGTCGCAGCGGATACCCGGCCACCGGAACGTCGGTGACCCGCCGGATCACAGTGTCGCGGTGGACGGCGTCGGTGATCGTCACCCCCAACTCGACAGTCCGCACGATCGTGTCGGCAACAACAGCAGCAGCAGACGACGTAGAGTCAGACACAGGGCTCCCCGGCAGGTAGGCGATACGGCGTAAGCACCTGCATCCTCTGCCCACCGGGGCCCGTTTCAGCTCATCGACACGATCCAATCAACTGGTGATGCTGCGGGCCCGCATGGCACATCGAGCATGAGCAAACGTTTATGCCGGTGTAGGAGAACGCCCAGTGGCACTTAGTGGCTGGCAACCATGGCGGACGCGAAACAGGCGGACGTCGGGGAAGATTACAGTCGACGTGATCAGCTGCATGAATCGCGTCGACAGCAAGTTCGCGTCGAGCGAGACGAACCCAGAGTGGTGCATGGGCATCGGTGCGGGACAAGGGTGGCCTCCAGGGGGCTAGCGCCCCTGCCCGCTACCCCCGGATGAGGACGGACAGGGGCTGCGGTGTCTCCACCGAGTCCCGAGGCCTGCGCTGTCCGGCGATCATTAGCTGGCCGTAGCAGTGGTGCCCCGTTTGTCCAGCCAATATCTGGATGCAGTCTGTTCAGGCGGCTGCACCGTTGTGCGTGAACAGGATCCATTCAAGCTGTGTGGCAGTCATTGGCTGCGGCAGGTGTGCCGCCCATCGATGTATCGCGTTCAGATAGGCAACGTAGCGGTGCGGACCATTGCGGACATCAGTCAGCTGATTCAGCCAGACGTCGAGCGTCTTATTGCAGTGTCCTGAGTACCCGACTATCGAGGATGAGGGGTTGCCAGTTTCGACCGGGCGCATAGCCCGCGAAGGTGAACCACTTTGTGAAGAACGCTTGTCCCACACCGGGTAATGAGAACTCGCGGTGGACTTGAAGTATCGCTGGGTCGGAGACATCCCCTGCGCGGCGTAGGGCGGCGGCGGACTCACGCAGCGTCCCCGCGCCAGCTGACAGGTTCTGGAGAGATTTGCGTGTGTTCCGCAATGAACGGCTGTTCCTCGTCCCCGATCCCCATGCCATGACCAGTACGTAGGCGGCGACAATCGCATCATTACTTGTCATGTCGGCCGCCGTACACGCCTCGATGACGGCATCGCGCGTCACGAGACGATCGCCGAGCCCGCCGTTAACCTTGTTGGTGGACGCGCTTGTGATCGCCGGATCGGACAGTAGCTGCATTGGCCGGCCGGGAATACCCTCGAGTGCTTTCTCCCATGACGGCAGCCGGAATCGCACCGGTGACTGGGACTTGCCTGCATAGCGATCGACGAGGGCAGGCAGCTTTGTAGGCATGGCGGATCGGCTGTCTGCGCTCACGAGGGCACGATCGCACATGGTGCCGACAGGACAGAGTCGAAGGTGGGCAGCAGGCGTCAAGTACCGCGGAGACCACGGGCGGGCCCAAGCTACCGGTCGCCAGTTGGCGATCGACCGTGGCTACATCCGCCAACGGCGCCGATAGTAAACGGGACCGTCAGGTGCTGATCGCTTCCGAGACCATTCGAAGCGTCGGTTCAATTCGGTCAATCTGGAGGTACCCGAAACGCCACTCGTTGCCACTTTGGGTCTCGATCTGCCAGGCAAAATCGACCGGCATCATCGCCCTATTGAACAAGATGTTGTGAACCCGCGACAGGTTGGTCACTGAAACGCCGAACCAAAGCCCGTTCACCGCCGACGATTTCGACGGGTGTACCGAGATTATGGGGCTCTTATTACCGATCGTCAGAAAGATCGATCGCCCTTTGGAGTGCGTAATGGCAAACCCATGCCTGTCGGCGCACTCGACGTAGGTCTCAAGCAGCGATCGGATGCCCTTCTGGTTCGCGACGACCGACCACCTTGCGAGATTTTCGGGACGGTGCTCGCCGGAACCTCTAACCGGCGATGCGCTCGCTACTGTCAGCTTGTCCTTCAGAAAGCTGACATAAGCTTCAAGGATGGCATTGGACGACGCATGGCGCTCTATCAGTGTCAGCATTTCGGACAGTGTGAGCACCGTAATCGATTGGTCGGCAGCGGCTTTGGAGGATGCCAACGAGTTGTCGAAGGTGAAGACTGCTGCCCGAACGGGGTCGGTAACTCGCCTCTGCAATCGGTCTCGATATCCAGTGACCTGCTCGATCACCTGAGGATCCCGGCGAATTTTGTGCTCGACTACTAGCCGCAGGAGACCACCGTCGGGGATGCGATAGGTCGCGAGAATATCGATCCGTTTGCGGTCGTTGTGGTCGTCGGTTTCCGACGGTGCAGTGAGCTTCAGGCCGGGGTCGTCCGGGTTCTTCTCTAACTCGATGGTCTCCAATGTGGCGTCGGCAGGGACATCGAGTTTGAGTCTTAGGTCCTCGTTCAGTGACCTCAGGGCAGCGTCATCCGAGTGCTCCGCGTCCAAGACCCACGCCCAAAACGCGGTTGCGCTTAGTTCTTTGGACGCGAAATCGAAGATGTTTTTCCTGCGGGCCACACGGTGCATCTTGCCTGATGACGGTCGATCCATGCGGAAGCTCCCAATGATTACCGCGCCGCACACGAACTTCCTTCGAAGCTAGTGCGATGTCTGATCGGTGTCAGCCGTCGAACGGCGTGCTGCAAACGCCCATTTCAGAGCCCGCGCCAAGGAGGCTACATATTCTTCGCGGGCCGCTGGGGACTGGTACTTGATCCATGATGGGTGCGGGACTGGTAGGAGATCGGGTTCTCGTGAAGTCGTGCGATACCGGCCACGGGGCGCTGAGAAAGGCCACGGCAGCTGTGTTGCCCGTGGGTAGATCTCGCGCAGTGCGGCCGATGCATCCTTTCCGAGCCCAATCACCAACTAGACACCTGGGAAGACTTTGAAGTCCCCGACCCGCTCGACGCCGCGTCGGCGGCCGCCGACAAGATGCTGGACGCCGCTTCGGCCTGCCCGGGTTGACGGGGCGGTGGAAACCGTCGTGGGCGATGGCGCAGTCAGGCAGACTGGTTACGTGGAAACCGAGCTTGTCAGGCTGCTTACCCCAAGTTATGCGTCGACGCACACACCGCGAAGAATGGCAGCATCGCCATGAGCTGGACGACGGTGCTGACCACCACTCTCGTGCCGTTCGCGTCAGTGGTATCAACGGCGACCGTGGCCATCTGGACGAAGCGCCTGGACGTGAAAACCAAGCGAGAAGAAAGAATGCACGCGCTGATCCTCGACTTTGAGAAGCGGGCAGGCGAGGACAAGAAGGCCGCGTTGAAGAACCTCATCTCCGCGACCCTTCATCTCAAGCGGGGAGCAGAACCACGCGCAGGGACCGAAGTCACGGAAGAGACCACTGGCCAACGGCGTATCAATGCCCTCAGAGAGTTGTACGAATTCCGCGGACGGCTGGGACTCGACGACGGAATCGCCGAGCTGATGATCTATGCGTCAGGGCCGGTTCGCGAGCTCACCGAATTGGTGCTCGACGAATGGGACCGCCAATTCCGCGAGCATGGCTACTCGTTGACTCAGCTGGATGCCTGCAAGAGGCAACTGGTCAAGACTGCCGCCGACGCCCCGCCAGACGATCTGGCGATCCTCAGCGGTGAGGAGCAGTGGTGTGCGCTGAAGCAAGAAGAAAACTTGTGGCTCAAGAGACTCGGCGACGAGTCAGACCTCGACGTCGACGCGCTGGTGGATCTATGCAACCAAGTCTTGAAAGCCGCCCATATGGACTTGCGTGGGGGCTACGGAATAGCGACTGAATAGATTTCCCTGTGAAGCGGCAGCACGGTGATGTCGGCGCGCCGATAGGCACCGGCGGACCCAGAACCCCGCACCGCGTAGACATCGCCCCGTTCCGTCCAGAAATGGCCGAGCGTTCCGTCCATCGTTTCGCGCATACGGTCTGCCATTACTGGATGCTCGCACCAGCGGCGGCGAGCACCGGCTAGCTCGTAGTTCGGGCATGTCGGAGGTAGCTAACATCGTCGTGCCCATCTCGTCGCGGCGTCAACGCGGCGTCCGGAGGCGATCTGTAGCCGTACTGAAGGCGTACCGCCACCGTACTGGCAACGGCCAGATCGGCTGTCGTAGAGGCAATATGCTGTGTAACAGCTAACCATTTCGCCTGGTCGCCGGAACCCCGTCCGACGTTCTTAAAATCCGTCCAGTGTGGGTTCGAGTCCCACTGGGGGCACGGGTGTAGTGACTGCTCAGCGCTTTGTGTGTTCCCGTTCACTGGTCAGCTACCGACCCTCACCCAGCGTCACCCCAGCACCCGGCGCAGTCATGAGCGGGTCTAACCGTTAGCTGGCTTCCGCACGTTTCGTGGCTCCGGCGGCGATGCGATGTCGTATCAATGCGTCGCGCTAACCCGCGAGGATGGTTTGCTGCGCCGTCAGTGTTTCGAACCCCGGGACCCGCTGATTAATGGGGATCAGGCGGTGGCAGCGAGCAGTTCCTTGAGGGCGGTTTCGAAACCGTCGGCCAGATGCCATACCTCGGGCACGAGTTGGCGGCACGCGATGATGCCGATGTGAAGCTTGCCGCTCAGCGACATCACCGTGATATTCAGGCCGGTGCCGTGAAAGACCGGCCCCAGCGGATACATCGCGTGCAGCCGACAGCCCAGGAAGTACAGCGGCGCCTGAGGTCCGGGCACGTTGGAGACGACCACGTTGTGGATCGGGAGTCGGGCCAGCCCGGTACCGGTGTAGAGGCGCAGGGCCGGAGCCAATAGCCTTCGCGCCGCGAACTGCGCCCAGTCCAGCACCAGCGTCGGCCCGATGGCTGAGCTGTGCTCCTTGGCCACCGAGTTGACGCGCGCGATCGCGCCCAGCCGCTCGGCTGGGTCGGCGATCTGGGTCTCCAATCGGGTGAACAGTGCCGACACTTGGTTGCGGCCGGGCCGCTCGGATTTGTCGCGCACCGACACCGGGACAGTGGCCACCAGTGAGGCGTCGGGCAGCTCGCCGCGCTCGGCCAGAAAGCGTCGGAGCACGCCCGAGCACAGCGCCATCACCACGTCGTTGACCGTGACGTTGAAGCGGTTCTTGACCGTCTTGACGTCCGCGAGATCCAACTCGGCGTAGGCGATGGTGCGCCGACGGCTGACGGTGTCGTTGAACCGGGTGCGCGGCGCGCGAAACGGCACCGCCATAGTGCGTCCGCTGCGCGCTCGTCGCACGATGTCGGCCACGGTGGACACCGTCGACGGCACCGCGGTCGCCAGCCGCAACGGGCGGGTGACGAAGTTGGCGAAGCCGCTGAGCGCCAGCCCCGCTGAACTCACCGCTTCGCACCCGGCCGCCGGTTGCGGCGGCGGCGTGTCTGCTTCGGCGCCGCAGAGACGCGCCAGCACGTCGGCGCCGGTGACGCCATCCACGCTGGCGTGGTGAACTTTGGTCATCACCATCATCCGGCCGCCCGA
>JBAPQQ010000242.1:0-2610 GCA_049280695.1 Mycobacterium sp. | reverse complement strand
CGCTGGCCGGCATCGACACCGGCACCTCGTTCGGCGGGATGGGCGCCAGCCGCGAGATCACCATTGCCGCGCTGGTGGAACCGACGATCCTGCTGGCGGTGTTCGCGTTGTCGATTCCCGCCGGCTCGGCGAATCTCGGTGCGCTGGTGGCCCATACGATCGACCACCCCGGCCAGGTGGCGTCGCTGACCGGCGTGCTGGCGTTCGTCGCCCTGGTGATCGTGATCATCGCCGAGACCGGCCGGCTGCCGGTCGACAACCCGGCAACGCACCTGGAACTGACTATGGTGCACGAAGCGATGGTGCTCGAGTACGCCGGGCCGCGACTGGCACTGGTCGAGTGGGCCGCCGCGATGCGACTTGCCGTGCTGCTGGCGCTGCTGGCGAACCTGTTCGCGCCGTGGGGGATTGCCGACGGTCATGCGAGGCCACTGAGTGTCGTGGTCGGCGTGGTGGCGATCACCGTCAAGGTCGGCTTCCTGGCTGCGCTGCTGGCCGTCGCCGAGGTGTTCATCGCCAAATTGCGGCTGTTCCGGGTGCCCGAACTGCTGGCCGGGTCGTTCCTGCTGGCCCTGCTCGCCGTCACCGCCGCCAACTTCTTCACTGTGCCGAGGTAAAAGAATGGCGATGACGGACAACACCTTTGCGATCGTGATCGACTTCGCCGCGGGTGGGCTGATCCTCGCCGCGGTGCTCGTGGTGTGGCGGCGCGACCTGGGTCCGATCGTGCGCCTGCTCGCGTGGCAGGGTGTCGCGCTGGCGGCGATACCCGTGGTGCGGGGTATCCGCGACGCGGATGCCGCACTCGTCGTTCTCGGTGTCGCTGTCGCAGTGTTGCGTGCCGGCGTGCTGCCGTGGCTGCTGGCTCGTGCGGTCGCCGCAGAGCCGAACGACCAGCGCGAGGCCACCCCGCTGGTGAACACCGCCAGCTCGCTGCTGATCGCGGCGCTGCTGGTGGTGGTCGCGTTCGCCGTCACGCGGCCGGTGGTGAACCTCGAGCCCGGTGCCACGACCGACGCCGTGCCTGCGGCGTTCGCGGTTGTGCTGACTGCGCTGTTCGTGATGGTTACCCGTCGACACGCGGTGTCCCAGGCGGCGGGATTCCTGATGCTGGACAACGGGATCGCCGCGACTGCGTTCCTGCTCACCGCCGGGGTGCCGCTCATCGTCGAACTCGGCGCGTCACTGGATGTGCTGTTCGCGGTGATCGTCATCGGCGTGCTGACCGGGCGGCTGCGGCGCGCGTTCGGCGGGGCGGACCTGGACCGGCTGCAGGAGTTGCGCGACTGATGACCACCCTGCTACTCGTCGCCATCTGCGCGCCGATCGCCGCGTCACTGATCAACCTTGTCGCCGGCTGGCGCCGGGTCACCGCTGTGTGCACCGTGGCGTCGGCCGCCGCCGTGCTGGCTTGCGCTGTGGCGCTTGGCTTTCGGGCCGGGTCGGGGATGCACCTGGCGGTGGGCGGCCTGTTACGTGCCGACGCGCTGTCGGTCACCATGCTGATCGTTGTCGGGGTGGTCGGCACGCTCGTCACCTGGGCCGGCATCGGCTACATCGACGCGGAGATCTCGCACGGTCACACCGACGCGGCCGGTGCGCGGCTGTACGGGGTGCTTACTCCGGCCTTCCTCGCCGCGATGGTGGTTGCCCTGTGCGCCAACAACATCGGCGTCATCTGGGTGGCGATCGAGGCGACCACCGTCGTCACCGCCTTCCTGGTGGGCCACCGCCGCACCCGCACGGCGCTGGAGGCGACATGGAAGTACGTCATCGTCTGCTCGGTCGGGATCGCGGTGGCTTTCCTGGGCACCGTGCTGCTGTACTACGCCGCGCAGCATGCCGGCGCACCAGCCGCGCAGGCACTCAACCTCGATGTCCTCGCCGCACATGCGGGCAGTCTGGACCCGGGTGTTACCCGGCTGGCCGGTGGCCTGCTGCTGATCGGGTACGGCGCAAAGGCAGGCCTGTTCCCGTTCCATACCTGGCTCGCCGACGCGCACAGCCAGGCGCCGGCACCGGTGTCCGCGTTGATGAGTGGGGTGCTGCTGTCGGCGGCGTTCTCCGTGCTGATACGGATCAAGCCGATCGTCGACGTCGCGACCGGGCCGACGTTTCTGCGGTCTGGGCTGATGGTCGTCGGGTTGGCGACGTTGTTCGTGGCCGCGGCGATGCTGACCGTGACCGGCGATGTCAAACGGATGCTGGCGTATTCGTCGATGGAGAACATGGGGCTGATCGCGATCGCAGCCGCGGCCGGGACCACGCTGGCGATCGCGGCGCTGCTGCTCCATGTGCTCGCGCACGGCATCGGCAAAACGGTGTTGTTCCTGGCCGGTGGGCAGATTCAGGCCGCGCACGATTCGACGGCGATCGACGACATCACCGGGGTGATCGCGCGCTCGCGGCTGGTCGGGGGGTCGTTTGCGGTTGGGTTGATCGTGCTGCTCGGGTTGCCGCCGTTCGCGATGTTCGCCAGCGAGTTGGCGATCGCCCGTTCGCTCGCCGACGCGCGGCTGGCCTGGGCGCTCGGTGCCGGGATGCTGCTGATCGCGGTCGCTTTCGCCGCGCTTGCGCGCAATGCGGGCCGGATGCTGCTCGGCGCTGCAC
>JBAPQQ010000241.1:0-6698 GCA_049280695.1 Mycobacterium sp. | reverse complement strand
GGTGTACTTCGTCGACGTCACCTCGCGTCCACATGACAGCGGCCTTGTCACGCTGCGCTCGCAGCGGCTGTCCGAGTTCGAGCTGCACGCCCGGGCGATCCTCGGCTTGCCGGTGGACACGATCATGATCACGCCGGGTGCGGCGCACGTCGTGTACGCGAAGGGCGCCGGGCCGGCCAACGCCGGCCTTGCGCACGACGATGCGCAGACCGAGCGTGCCGCGCAGGCGCTGTCGGACGCGCTCGCGGTGCCGGAGAGCGATGTGCGGATCTTTCCCCACCCCAAGAGCTATCCGCGGTACCGGCTCGCGGTGGCGCTGGCCACCGCCCCCGACGTCGCGCTTGCCCGCCAACGGGCGCATGAAGCCGTCACCGCCGTCCGGAAGTACTGGTAAGTGCTCGAGGACGACGGTCTGGAGGGCGACGACCGCGGCAGCCTGTGGCCGTTCGGCGTCGCGCTGGCGGTTTTCGCGATCGTCGTGATCGCGGTGGCGGTGCTCACGCTGAACCAGGACGACGGGCTCACCGAAGCGCAGCGCGTGGGCCGCGCGGCAGTCGCGCAGAACGACGCGCTGCAGCGGCAGAACTTCGCCGACTACAGGCACTACACCTGCGCCCAGGCGCAGGGAAGTGAAGCTGACGTGATCGGGACGCAACGGGACTCGGTGCGCCAGCACGGCGCCCGGTACGTCGACGACGTCACGGATGTGCAGATCGACGGCGACCGCGCGACCGCGACCGTGGCCTACCACTTCAAGAACGACGCCGGCGCGAAGCGCACCACTGAACTGACGTTCGTCCGGCAGGACGGGCGGTGGGCGGTGTGTTCGGCGTACCGATGAGGAGGCGATGAGCGCTCGCGCGAAGAGCAGAAGACAGCGATGTGCGAGACTGCCGACGTGAGCTACGCAGGTGACATCACGCCCGAAGACGCATGGAAACTGCTCAGCGACAACCCCGCCGCGGTGCTGGTCGACGTCCGCACCGACGCCGAATGGCGCTTGATCGGGGTGCCCGATCTCTCGAAGTTGGGTCGCGACGTGGTCTACGTGCAGTGGTCGAGCGCGGACGGAAAACGCAACGAAAGGTTCGTCGACGAACTGATCGAGGCCGGCGTCGAGCCCGGCGAGCGGCCCGTCGTCTTCCTGTGCCGCTCGGGTAACCGATCGATTCCCGCCGCAGAGGCTGCGACAGACGCCGGCATCGCGCCGTCGTACAACGTGTTGGACGGTTTCGAGGGCCACGTCGATGAGCACGGGCATCGCGGCGGATCGGGTTGGCGCGCGGTCGGACTGCCCTGGAGACAGTCGTGAAGCGGTCATGAGCATCCGCACCCCTGCCGAATTGCCCGAGGGTGTCAGCCAGGCGACGATCGGAGTCCGGGGCGGGCTGATGCGGTCCGGCTTCGAAGAGACGGCCGAGGCGTTGTACCTGACGTCGGGCTACGTGTATTCCAGTGCGGCAGAGGCGGAGAAGGCGTTCGCGGGCGACATCGAACGCTACGTCTATTCGCGCTACGGCAACCCCACCATCTCGATGTTCGAGGAGCGGCTGCGGCTGATCGAGGGCGCTCCGGCGTGCTTCGCGACCGCCACGGGCATGGCCGCGGTGTTCACGTCGCTGGGCGCGCTGCTGGGCGCCGGGGACCGCCTGGTGGCCGCGCGCAGCCTGTTCGGGTCCTGCTTCATGGTGTGCGACGAGATTCTGCCCCGCTGGGGCGTGAAGACGGTGTTCGTCGACGGCGACGACATGTCGCAGTGGGAGAAGGCGCTGTCGGAGCCGGCGCAGGCGGTGTTCTTCGAGACTCCGTCCAACCCGATGCAGTCGCTCGTCGACATCGAAGCAGTCTGCCAGATGGCGCACGCGGCAGGCGCAAAGGTGGTCCTGGACAACGTGTTTGCCACCCCGCTGCTGCAGCAGGGCTTTCCGTGGGGCGTCGACGTCGTCGTCTACTCGGGCACCAAGCACATCGACGGGCAGGGCCGCGTGCTGGGCGGGGCGATCCTGGGCGACAAGGAGTACATCGACGGCCCGGTGCAGAAGCTGATGCGCCATACCGGCCCCGCGATCTCCGCGTTCAACGCGTGGTTGCTGCTCAAGGGCCTGGAGACACTGGCCGTGCGGGTGGATTACAGCAACGCGGCGGCGCTGCGGATCGCGGAGTTCCTGGAAGGCCATCCTGCGGTGCGGTGGGTGCGTTATCCGTTCCTGCCGTCGCACCCGCAGTACGACCTGGCGAAGCGGCAGATGACCGGCGGCGGAACCGTCGTCACCTTCGAACTGGAGGGCGGCACGAAGCAGCGCGCGTTCGAGGTCCTCGACAAGCTGCAGCTGGTCGACATCAGCAACAACCTCGGCGACGCGAAGTCGCTGATCACCCATCCCGCGACCACGACGCACCGGGCCATGGGCCCGCAGGGCCGGGCCGCTATCGGTCTCGGCGACGGGGTCGTGCGGATCTCCGTCGGCCTCGAGGGCGCCGACGACCTGATCGCCGACCTGGACCAGGCGCTGCGCTGACGCGTGGCGATGGCTCGGCGCAGCCCCTTGGCGTCATAGCATCTGCGGCATGTCCAAGCTGACGGACCGCAAGAAGTCTCGGCGTCAGAAGCGGCGAGCGAAGCGCGCCGAATGGGAGACCATCGTGCGGCTCGCCGAAGAAACGGAGGAGGTCGAGGAAGAGCTGCATGCGCGAGACGTCATCGACGTGGTCGTCGGTGTCGGTGAGGAACTCGAAGACAGTTTCCCGGACGAAGTCTGGGAACTGCTGGCGCAGGCGAAGGTGTTCGACGACCACTTGACGCAGCGGGGCTGGGTGTTCGACGCCGATCACTCGCTCCACGGCCTGGCGGTGTGGCTTTTCGGCTTGTCGGCCTTCGAGCCCGACGACGACGACGTCGAGGCCGTCACCAGAGTCTTCTTCACGATCGACAGCGCCCTCGAGGATCACGAGGATTTTCCCCGACGTGTTTCTGTCATGTTGGTCGGCACCGATCTGGGTGATCGGGCACTGCAGCTCACGCCCGGCGGGTTCGTCGAGCAGATCGACGCGATCGAGGGATACCGGGTCGGCCAGCCCGTGCCGGCGCTCGGCTAGCGTCGAAATTCACGTCTTGCAGACGAAGTTCGAGTGCGGACCTGCATAACGTGAATTTCGCGGCGACAGCGAGCTCAGTCGTCGGTGACGCCGAGCGCGTGCTGCGCCCGTCCCTCGTAGCTCTGCCGCGCTGCGGGGTCGAAGTCCAGGAACACGCGGTCGTTGCCCAGCCTCTTGTTCAGCCACCGCCGCCCACGCGGTCCCAGCAACTGCGTCGTCAAGGCCAAGAACCGTCCATACCGTGGCACCGAGACCACCGTCGTCGGCTTGTCGAGCACGCTGACCACCGCGGCGGCGATCTGCTCCGGCTGCACCGGCCTCTGCGCGGTGCTGGGGTGGGTGCCGGTGATCAATTCGGTGTTGGTGAACGTCGGCAGGACCGCGCTGACTTCAACCCCCTGGGCTGCGAACTCATCAGCCAACGCGACGGACAACCCGACGACCGCGAACTTCGTGCCCGCATACACCGCTTGGCCGGGCACCGCGATCATCCCGGCCAGCGACGCGATGTTGACGATGTGCCCGCCGCGGCGCGCCACCATCTCCGGCAGCACCAGCTGGCAGCCGTTGAGCACACCGTAGAAGTTCACCTCGATCGCCGAGCGCAGCGCCTGCTCCGACTGCTGCAGGAACGGCCCGATCGGCATCACGCCGGCGTTGTTGACCAGCACGTCGATGCGGCCCCCGCCCTCGCTGCGGGTCTTGTCCAGGAACTCCGAGAACGACTGGCGGTTGGTGACGTCCAGCGGATAGCCCGACACCGGGCCGACGCGGTCCAGGGCGGTCACCGCCGAGTCGAGTGCGTGGACGTCGCGGTCGCCGATCACCACCCGCGCTCCGCGCTGCAGCAGTGCCTTGGCGGTGGCGTGCCCGATGCCGCGGGCGGCTCCGGTGATCGCGACGGTCTTGCCGCGGATGTGGTCCATGACACCGGACCTTACAGTTGTCATCCCTGAAGGGGCGGGGCCTGTCAACTGGCTATCGACCAGCGGTTTTGCTGGCTTTCGGTCTCCGTGTAGGCAGCATCGGGTAAGGACCGGAGTCAAGACGGAGCGCCCGCAGCGTAGCGAGGACGAACGGTCTTGATGCCGGGCCGGCCGGTGCAATACTTCGGCGGATGCCGGAAGATCAGCGATGGGAATTGTGTGGTTGTGGACCTTCTCCGAGCAGTGATGGTGCAGATACGTTGGGGCAGGGCCGGATTGGTCCGGCTGCCGGTCATCCCTTCGCCCAGCTGCGTGGGCATGGAGCGGTGCGGTGGCAACGCGCGGGGTCATCAAGGGGGCGACCACGCCGATGGTTCGGGGGTCATGACAAACGGCGGCCGCGCGCGGGTTGCGTCCGGAGTGCTCACGCTGCCCTGGCACGGTCAAGCGCTCGGATGTGGCCGTCGCGCAGCCCGTAGTAGACCAATGTGAGCAGTTTGCGTGCCGCGGCGACCTTGGCGATGTTCTTACCGCGGCGAGCTTCGATACGGTCTTTGTCGGCCGAGATCTTGGCCGTGGTCTGCTGACGCTGCACCGCTTCGATGGCCGCCCAACGGACCAATTTCGAACCTTGTTTGGTGATGTGCCCGCGGTGTACGACGGTATCGGACTCGCGGTGGCGGGGGGTCAGCCCAGCCCAGGAGCACAAGTAGGTGGGCCCGGCGAAGCGGTGCACGTCACCGATCTCGGCGGCGAATACCGCCGCCAGCGTGGGTCCGATGCCAGGCACTTGCTGGATGGCTTGATAGCCGTGGTGGTTGTTCAGCCGCATGGCGATCATCGCGGCGAAGTGCTCTTCGTGGCAGTCGAGGCGGTCGATGAGGTCTAGCAGCGACTGGATTCGGTGAGCGTAGGCCGGCCTCAAGGGCACCCTGGCGAGCCGTTGACGACCAGCGACTCCGAATAGGTCCGACACCGCGATCAACACGCCGGCTTTGGCCAGCACGGCATGGACCTGGGCCTTCAAGCCGGATCGGATCGCAACAATCTTGGCGCGGTAGCGCACCAACTCCCGCAATTCGCGGGTCTGCGGTGGGGCGATCCACGCCTCGGGCAGTCGGCCCATTCGTAACAGATCAGCAAGATCACCGGCGTCGCGCACGTCGTTTTTCACCCGACGATACCGAAATCCTTTGACTCCTAACGGATGCGCCAAATGCACCCGCGCTCCGGCGGCTTGTAGCACGTCGACTGCCCAATACCAGCCGTAGGTTGCTTCAAGCGCCACCTCAGGGTCGGCGCCAGCTTGCTCGAGTTCCAGTTGCAACGACACCGGATCATTGACGATCCGCACCGCAGAGAGCTGCTCACCGGATACCGACTGACGCACGATCACCGACCGCTTCCGATGCAGATCGATCCCGACGAACTGCCTACCGTCATACTCGTCCACAGGGGCCTCCTCGTGGTTCGTGAAAAGTGAACACCCCCAGCATCCGCCGGGAACGTCACGAGGAGCGGAGGCCCCGCCCCTTCATCGCATCAAGAGGCGAGGCTGAGCTGATCATGCTCGTGAGTTGGCTTTTCGCCCGGCCCCTGCACAAGGTGCGGACAACAACGGCATCTAGCCCACAACACCGCCCCGGGCTATGGCATCACCGTCGCGGTAGTCGGAGGAGTCGCGGTGTTCGTGTTCGCACAGTCCGCCCGAGTGTGCCCCGCGACCGGCAAGCGCGGACCTTCCGCCGAGTCGAGCGCGGCTGCCCAATGAGGCGTCGCGACGTGGACCTCGCCGCATTCGAGGGGTTGGCGCTCGCGCTGGCCGAGTCCAAGGCGAGGGCTACGATTCCCCTTCGCTCCACGACGATCTGCAGCGCACTCCTTGCTCGCCCCACAGCCTGCCCGTAGCCTCGTGAGGTGGCCGGCCTGCCTGTCGTCCGCGCCGAAGAACTCGCCGCGTTTGAAATCTTCGCCGGTTGCCCAACCGAAGCTCTGGTGGCGCTGGCCGCACAACTGCGACCGCTGACCGCGGCGCCCGGCCAGGTCCTGATGCAGCAGGGGGAGCTCGCGGTCTCCTTTCTGCTCATCGCCTCGGGGAGAGCCGAAGTCACCCACAACGGAGCCGACGGCCACGACACCGTCGCGGGATTGGAGCCGGGGCTCATCGTCGGCGAGATCGCGCTGCTGCGCGATACGCCGCGCACCGCGACGGTGATGGCCAGCGAGCGGCTGAGGGGCTGGGTCGGCGGCCGGGAAGCGTTCGCCACCATGCTCGAAATCCCCGGCATGCTGGACAAGCTGGTGCGCATTGCGCGGCAGCGGCTGGCCGCGTTCATCACCCCGATTTCCGTGCGCACCCGCGACGGCAGCGAGTTGCACTTGCGACCGGTCCTGCCGGGCGACAGCGAGCGCACCGAGAACGGGCCCGTCGAGTTCTCCACGGAGACGCTGTACCGCCGTTTCCAGTCGCCGCGCATCCCCACCAAATCGCTGATGACGTATCTGTTCGAGGTCGACTACATCCACCATTTCGTCTGGGTGATGACCGACGGGCCCGACGGCCCAGTGGTCGCCGATGCACGCTTCGTGCGGGATGGGGCCGACCCGACTGTCGCCGAGGTGGCGTTCATCGTCGGCGACGAATACCAGGGGCGCGGCATCGGCACACTTCTCATG
>JBAPQQ010000240.1:0-2827 GCA_049280695.1 Mycobacterium sp. | reverse complement strand
GGCCCGCGGACCGGAAACCCGTATGCGAACGGGCAGGCCTGGCAGGTAATCGGGCGCGCATGGTCACAGAGGCTCCGCTTGCGGGGTCTCTGTGATCAGGCGGTCCGGCCCGTCAAGCGCCGTGTGCCGTGGCTTAATGTGGCGACCATGGATTTCTCGATGTCGGCCAAGGCCCAGGACTATCACCAGCGGCTGTCGGATTTCATGACCGAGTTCGTCTTTTCGGCCGAGGCCTCCTACGAGCACTACCGCGCCGATAAGGGCGCAGACGACCACACCGTTCCGCCGGTCGTCGAGGAGCTGAAGAGACTCGCCCGCGAACGCGGACTCTGGAACCTGTTCCTGCCGTCGGTGTCCGGGTTGACCAACACCGACTACGCGCCGTTGGCCGAGCTGACCGGCTGGAGCATGGAACTCGCCCCGGAGGCCACCAACTGCGCCGCACCCGACACCGGCAACATGGAGACCCTGCACCTGTTCGCCACCGAGGCGCAGCGTAAGCAGTGGCTGGAGCCGCTGCTGGCCGGCGAGATCCGCAGCGCGTTCTCGATGACCGAACCGGCGGTAGCCTCCAGCGACGCCCGCAACATCGAGACGTCGATCGTGCGCGACGGCAGCGACTACGTGATCAATGGCCGCAAGTGGTGGACGTCGGGCGCATCCGACCCGCGCTGCAAGATCCTCATCGTGATGGGCCGCACCAACCCCGACGCGGCCAGCCATCAGCAGCAGTCGATGGTGCTGGTACCCGTCGACACACCTGGCGTAACGATCGTGCGGTCCACACCGGTCTTCGGATGGCAGGACCGGCACGGGCACTGCGAGGTCACCTACGACAACGTCCGGGTGCCGGCCGACAACCTGCTCGGTGAGGAGGGGTCGGGCTTCGCGATCGCCCAAGCCAGGCTTGGGCCGGGCCGCATCCATCACTGCATGCGGGCGCTGGGCGCCGCCGAGCGCGCACTGGCGTTGATGGTCGACCGCGCCCGCAACCGGGTGGCATTCGGCAGGCCGCTCGCGGAGCAGGGTGTGGTTCGCGAGTCGATCGCCAAGTGCCGCAACGAGATCGACCAGACCAGGCTGCTGTGCGAGAAGGCGGCGTGGACCATCGACCAGCACGGCAACAAAGCGGCCCACCTGCTGGTCAGCCAGATCAAAGCGGTCGCGCCGAAGGTCGCCTGCGACGTCATCGACCGCGCCATTCAGGTGCACGGCGGAGCCGGGGTCAGCGACGACTACCCGCTGGCGCGGCTGTACTCGTGGCACCGGGCGATGCGGATCTTCGACGGGCCCGACGAGGTGCACATGCGCACCATTGCACGCGCCGAGATCGGCCGGGAGAAGAGCGCATTCGCCGCGGCGGTCACCGCCGATGAGCAGCTTGCGCGAAGAGCGACAAACTGAGCATGCCAGATCTGAGGGGCGCGTGGAACTTTCGCGACGTTGCCGACGCCGCCGGGCTTCGGCCCGGCAGGTTCTTCCGGTCCAGCGAGTTGAGTGCGCTGGAGGATGCCGGACGCGACGCGCTTCGGCGGCTGGGCGTCCTCGACGTCGCGGATCTGCGCTCGCCCCGAGAAGTCGAGCGCCGCGGGCCCGGCCGGGTGCACGACGACGTCGCCATCCACCTGCTGCCGTTTCCCGACCTGGCAGAAGACGCCGACGGCGAAGCGCCGCACGAGCATTCGTTCACGCGGATGTTGACCGAGGAACCCGGCGACGAGCCACCGGAAGAGGCTGCGTTGCGGTACATGACCGAGGAGTACCGGCGCTTCCCGACCCTCGGCGGCGCAAAAACAGCTGTGCGCCAGGTGATTTCGCTTCTGGCCAGCGGACGCCCGGTGATCACGCACTGCTTCGCCGGCAAGGACCGCACCGGCTTCACCGTGGCCGTGGTGCTCGAGTCGCTCGGCGTGGACCGGGATGCCATCCTTGCCGACTACCTGCGCAGCAATGACGCGGTGGCGCAGTTGCGCGAGCGCATCCTGACGATGGTGCACGAGCGGGCCGGGTCCGAGTTGACACCCGAAGCGGTCTTGTTCGCCGAGGCGCGGCTGTCCGACGAGGTGCTCGGCGTGCGCGAAGATTACCTGCTCGCTGCCCGCGAGAGCATCGACGCCAACTACGGGTCACTGGACGGCTATCTGCGCGAGGCCGGCGTCTCACCCGAGGACGTCGACGCGTTGCGCGCCGCGCTGCTGACCTGATGCTCACGTGAGAAGCACAGCCAGCAACCAGATCACCGCGGCGGCAAGCCCGCCGGCCAGCTCGACCCCAACCGAGAGCGCGACGCCCTTGACCGCATGCACCGTCGAGGCCCACGCCCGACGCTGATCCCGGCGGCGCGACAACTCGGCCAGATACACGCCACCGACGAAGCCCACCGCGAGGCCGAGCACCGGTATCACGAAAAACCCGACGATGCCCAGAACCGCGCCCACAATTAGAGTCGACGTCGGCACCTCGGCGGCGCGCATCCGGCGCGCCGGCCAAAGATACTTGACCGCGGTCGTGGCGCCAACCACCAGGGTGACGATCCCCAACGTGACCCACGACGCGACGGTGTGCTCGACGACCGCCCACACCAGGATCGCCGCATACACCAGCAGCAGCCCGGGCAGCAGCGGCACCACGATGCCTGCCAAGCCGAGAGCGATCGCGAGCGCGACGAGAAGAACTGCCGTTGCGCTCATGCCGGAACACTCAACCCGACGACGGCGCCAAATCCTTGCCTTCGCTGATCATGTCCACGATGTCCTCGATGAACGCATCATCCGAAGGGCTGATCTCGACGGGCGGACCCACCTCCACGGCCGGGCCGACGTCGACG
>JBAPQQ010000239.1:0-1586 GCA_049280695.1 Mycobacterium sp. | reverse complement strand
CCGGGTGGTCACCTGGCTCGAAGACCGCTACGCCCGCCGCCGCGCCGGCGACCCCGGCGCACTACGCCCGTTCCTGCTCGTCGCCAGCTTCGTCAACCCGCACGACATCGTGCTGTTTCCGACGTGGGTGCGCCGCAGCCCGCTGCAGCCCTCGCCGCTGGATCCGCCCCACGTCCCGCCGGCGCCGACCGCCGACGAAGACCTGTCGACCAAGCCGGCCGCGCAGATCGCCTTCCGGGAGGCGTACTACTCCGGCTACGGCCCGGCGCCCGCGATCGAACGAACCTACAAGCGCAACGCCCAGCACTACCGCGACCTCTACTACCGCCTGCACGCCGAGGTCGACGGTCCCATCGAGCGGGTCCGCCGGGCCGTCACCGAGGGCGGCTCGGCCAACGCTGTGCTGGTGCGCACGTCCGATCACGGCGACCTTCTCGGCGCCCACGGCGGCCTGCACCAGAAGTGGTTCAACCTCTACGACGAAGCAACCCGGGTGCCGTTCGTGATCGCCCGTATCGGCGAGCGCGCAACCAACGCGCGCACAGTCACCGCACCGACCTCACACGTCGACCTCGTCCCGACGCTCCTCGGGGCCGCCGGCGTCGAAGTCGCAGCCGTCGCCGCCGCACTCGCCGAGTCGTTCTCCGAAGTGCACGACCTTCCCGGCCGCAACCTGATGCCGGTGGTCGACGGGGGGCCGGCCGACGACGACCGGGCGGTCTACGTCATGACCCGCGACAACATGCTCGAAGGCGACACCGGCGCCTCGGGTTTGGCGCGCCGCCTCAAGCGCACCGTGAATCCGCCTGCGCCCCTTCGCATCCAGGTGCCCGCCCATACCGCCGCCAACTTCGAAGGGCTCGTCGTGCGCGTGGACGGTCGCTTGTGGAAGCTGGTGCGCACCTTCGACGACCCCGCGGCGTGGACCGAACCCGGTGTCCGTCATCTCGCCGCCAACGGACTGGGCGGCGAGGCGTACCGGACGTCGCCGCTGGACGACCAGTGGGAGCTGTACGACCTGACGGCCGACCCGACGGAGACCTGCAACCGCTGGCCGGACCCGGACCTGCACGAGCTGCGTCAGCACCTGCGAATGCTGCTCAAGCAGGAGCGAGCCGAAGCCGTGCCCGAGCGAAATATGCCGTGGCCCTATGTGTCTCGTCGGCCCCCCGCGAGCAACTCGGGTTTGGTGCGCCGGGCGCTCGGGCGGGTGCGGCATTGGGCCGATGGCTGACCGCAACGCGCTCGGCGGCCCGCTGCAACCGTGCGGCACCGACCCGCTCACCGGGTTCTATCGCGACGGCTGCTGCTCGACGGGCCCCGAGGACATCGGACTGCACACGATCTGCGCGGTGATGACCACCGAGTTCCTGGCTCACCAGCGCTCGATCGGCAACGACTTGACGACGCCGATGCCCCACTACCGGTTCCCCGGCCTGGTGCCCGGCGACCGCTGGTGCGTCACCGCCGCGAACTGGCTTCGCGCGCACAAGGACGGGTGTGCCGCGCCAGTGGTGCTGGCGTGCACCCACGAGTCAACACTCGACGTGGTCCCCTTGGAGGTGCTGCGGCAGCACGCCGTCGAC
>JBAPQQ010000238.1:0-3763 GCA_049280695.1 Mycobacterium sp. | reverse complement strand
CGCTAGGCCTTGTTGCAAGCGATTCGCAAGAGCGGGGCGCGGCTGCTCTCGCCGAAATTGCGTTCCACGTGGTCTCCACTCGAACTTTGCCGCGCGGAACGCAATTTCGGCGCCTAGGTCACCGCGGTCGGCGGTGCGACACTGGTCTGGTGGGTGCCTCGCTGGAGCAGATCGGCGAGCTGCTGCGGGTGCACGGCCTGCGGCGGACGGCGCCGCGCATTGCGGTGCTGGCGACGCTGCAGCCGGTTCACGGGCACCTGTCGGTCGCCGAGATCCATCAGCGGCTGCTCGATTCGGGTGACGCCGACGTCCCGGATCTGGCGACGGTGTACCGGACGGTGACGACGCTGGTGGCGGCGGGCGTGTTGCACGCGCTGACCGTCGAGGGCGGCGTCACCACATACGGGGTTGCCCAGAGCCCGCACCATCACGCGGTCTGCACCCGGTGCGGGACGATCATCGAGGTTCCGGCGCAGCGGTTGAGCTCGGCGCTCGAGCACGCGATCGAGGGCAGCGCGTTCACGCTGTCCGAGCGCGCCGGGCTGACGCTGCACGGCCTGTGCCCCGATTGCCAGGCGCAGGGCTGACGGTTACTCGGTGTGGCCTTCGAGGATCTCGGCTTCGATCGTGCCGCCGAGCCCCTCCGCCTCCGGGTCGAAGCCGTGCAGACCGCCGGTGACCGCGTACTCAGTGGCCTGCGCCGCATGCACGTCGTACGGGACAATAAGACGTCGAAGGCCTGCAGTCCTACCTCTGGCCCGTGACGGTTCGGTTAACTCGAGATGCGACGCGCTGACGGAGGGGCGCCCAATGGTTGACTTTTCGGCATGTCGCGCATGTTGACGCTGCGAGAACTCGAAGAAGAGATCGTCGAAGGCGACATCGACACGGTGATCGTCGCTTTCGCCGACATGCAGGGCCGGCTGACCGGCAAACGGGTATCGGCCCGGCTGTTCGTCGAAGAGGTGGTCAAGCACGGCGCCGAGTGCTGCAACTACCTGCTCGCTGTCGACGTCGACATGAACACCGTCGACGGATACGCGATGAGCAGCTGGGACACTGGATACGGCGACATGGTGATGAGGCCCGACCTCGCCACGCTTCGGCGGATCCCGTGGCTGCCCGGCACTGCGCTGGTGATGGCAGACCTCACGTGGCAGGACGGCCGCCCCGTCGTCGCAGCGCCGCGCACCATCCTGGCCCGCCAGGTCGGTCGGCTCGCCGAGCGGGGGCTGGTGCCGTACGTGGGCACCGAACTGGAATTCATGGTGTTCGACGACAACTACCGCGATGCCTGGGCGCGCGGCTACCGCGACCTCACACCGGCGACGGACTACAACGTCGACTACGCGATGCTCGGGTCGACGCGGATGGAACCCCTGTTGCGGGAGATCCGCCTCGGCATGGCCGGCGCGGGCATGTATTGCGAGGGCGCCAAAGGCGAGTGCAACCGCGGACAGCAGGAAATCGCGTTCCGCTACGACCACGCGCTCGCCACGTGCGACAACCACACGATCTACAAGAACGGCGCCAAGGAGATCGCCGACAAGCACGGCAAGAGCCTGACGTTCATGGCGAAGTTCGACGAGCGGGAGGGCAACAGCTGTCACATCCACATCTCGTTGCGGGGCCGGGACGGCAGCGCGGTGTTCGCCGATCCTGATGACGGACACCAGATGTCGGAGATGTTCAAGAGCTTCGTCGCCGGTCAGCTCGCGACTCTGCGCGAGCTGACACTGTTCTACGCGCCGAACATCAACTCCTACAAGCGGTTTGTGGACGGCAGTTTCGCGCCCACGGCGATCGCGTGGGGGATGGACAACCGCACGTGCGCGCTGCGGGTGGTGGGCCACGGCCCGAGCATGCGGATGGAGTGCCGGACGCCGGGCGGAGACGTCAACCAGTACCTCGCGGTCGCCGCGCTGATCGCCGGCGGCCTGCACGGCATCGACCAGGCCCTGCCGCTGCCGGAACCGTTGGCGGGCAACGCATATCACAGCGACGCCGAGCGGCTGCAGACCACGCTGGCCGAGGCTGCCGCCCTGTTCGCCGAGTCGACGATCGCGCGCGAGGCCTTCGGCGACGACGTCGTCGCGCACTACCTCAACAACGCGCGCGTGGAACTTGGGGCGTTCAACTCAGCCGTCACCGACTGGGAGAGGCTGCGTGGCTTTGAGCGGCTATAGCCCGGTACTGGGCCTCACCACGTACCTGGAGCAGGCTCAGACCGGGATCTGGGACGTGCGGGCAAGCTTTCTGCCGCACATCTACCTCGAGGGTGTAGCGCTGGCCGGCGGGATCGCGATGTTGTTGCCGCCCCAGCCGGTCAGCCACGACGTCGCCGACGAAGTGCTCGACCGGCTGGACGGCTTGGTCATCACCGGCGGCAAGGACGTCGACCCCGCCCGCTACGGGCAGGCGCGGCATCCGCAGACCGACGAGCCCCGGCGCGACCGCGACGCATGGGAGTTCGCGTTGCTGGCCGGGGCGCTGAAGCGGGGAATGCCGGTGCTGGGCATCTGCCGCGGAGCGCAGGTGCTCAACGTGGCGCTGGGCGGCACGCTGCACCAGCATCTGCCCGACGTCGTCGGGCACAGCGGGCATCAGGCGGGCAACGCGGTGTTCACCACGTCGCGGGTGCACGTCGTACCCGGAACTCGGCTGGCGGCGCTGATCGGCGACTATTCCGACGAGCAGTGCTACCACCACCAGGCGATCGCCGAGCTGGGCAACGGCTTGGCCGTCAGCGCGCGCGACGACGACGGCGTGATCGAAGCGGTCGAAATGCCGGGCGACACTTTCGTGCTGGCCGTCCAGTGGCATCCCGAAGAACGCCTCAACGACCTGCGGCTGTTCGCGGGGGTGGTGGACGCGGCCAGGGCGTTCGCGAAGGTGCGCACATGACCGAAGTCGTCAACCCGGCCACCGAGGAGGTGCTGCGCACCGTCGATGCGGTGGACATCGCGGGCGTCGACGATGCGGTGGCACGCGCTCGTGTTGCCCAAAGGCGTTGGGCGGGGCTGGCTCCCGCCGAGCGGGCCGGCGCGTTGCGGGAGTTCGCCGCCGTGGTCGGCGAGCACGTGGACGAACTGGCGGCGCTGGAAGTCGCGAACTCCGGGCATCCGATCTCGTCGGCCGAATGGGAGGCCGGCCACGTCCGCGACGTGCTGCAGTACTACGCGGCCAGCCCGGAGCGCTTGTCCGGCAAGCAGATTCCGGTTACCGGCGGCCTGGACGTCACGTTCAACGAGCCGCTCGGAGTGGTCGGGGTGATCACACCCTGGAACTTCCCGATGACGATCGCGGCGTGGGGGTTTGCGCCCGCGCTGGCCGCCGGCAACGCGGTACTGGTGAAGCCCGCCGAATGGACACCCTTGACGACAATTCGGCTGGGCGAACTGGCGGTCGAGGCGGGACTGCCCGCCGACCTGTTCCGGGTGCTGCCCGGCAAGGGCTCGGTGGTGGGGGAGCGGTTCGTCACGCACCGCGACGTCCGTAAGATCGTGTTCACCGGATCCACCGAGGTCGGTGTCCAGGTGATGGCCGGCGCCGCCAATCAGGTCAAGCGCGTCACCCTCGAACTCGGCGGCAAGAGCGCCAACATCGTCTTCGACGACTGCGACCTGGAACGCGCCGCGGCCACGGCACCTTACGGGGTGTTCGACAACGCCGGGCAAGACTGCTGCGCGCGCAGCCGGATCCTCGTTCAGCGCAACGTTTATGACCGGTTCATGGAGCTCCTTGAGCCCGCTGTCAAGGGTGT
>JBAPQQ010000237.1:0-2574 GCA_049280695.1 Mycobacterium sp. | reverse complement strand
CCGCCGCACGAGCCGAGCGTGACCGTGCGGAAGTGGACGCAGACACCGCGATCGCCGTCAAGCGCGCCGAGGTGCGTGCGGCAATCGAAACCATGTGGGCCGACCAGCAGCTGGCCAGCGCCCGGCTGGCCGCCGAGGCTCAGCACGAGATCGACCGAGAACTCCAGCGTCGCCGCGTCGTCGAGACGCTCGACGCGCCCGTCAAGTCCACGCTTGAACGCCCGTCAACCAGGGAGAAGGACATGTATCTGCCGATCGCCGCCGAGGCAGAAGCCGCCAGCCGCAAAGCGCTGCCGCCGGCCGACGAGAACCTGCCCGCGCGGGTGGCGGACGGGCGCCGCACGCCGGAGCGTCCGAGCGTCACCCAGACCGCAGCCCGCTGGATCCGCCCGCTGGTGCCACCGATCGTCGCCCGGGCGATCGACACCACGACCCACCCGCTGCGCACCGCACGGCAGGTCTTCGAAGAAGTCGAGGAGATCACGTTCTCGTTCAAACGCACGTACAAGGCGACGGTTTCCGACGAGCAGCCGGCCGAGCCGACCCAGCAGACCGGTCCGGTGGCCGGCGCCGCCCGAATCGCATCGTCGCGGCCCGACGACCGCGACTCGTTGGCGTGGGTGACTGCCGACGAGGCTTACGAGGTGAGCGCGCGGGAGCATCACACCGAACTCGGTCACTGGGAAGATCCGGGTCGACTGCGCGGCGGAACCACACCCCGGGAACTGCCGCCGGCCGAATAGCGGTGCGCGCGTTCGAGATCTCATCGGATCTGGCGGCCACCCCGGAACAGGTGTGGCAGCGAGTGGTCACCCCGGCCGGCATCAACGACGAGCTGATGCCGCTGATGCGGATGACGATGTCGCGTCAACTGCGCGGTGCCACCATCGACCAGCTGCCGCTCGGGCAGCGCGTCGGACGTAGCTGGCTGTTGCTGTTCGGGCTCGTCCCGGTGGACTACGACGACCTCGCTCTGGCCGAGGTGGATCCTGGCCGTCGCTTTTTCGAGCAGTCGACGATGCTGACGCAGTCGCAGTGGACCCATGAACGGACCGTCGAGGCGCACGACGGCGGCTGCCGCGTCACCGACCGGCTGAGCTGGCAGGGCCGCACCAAGGTGTTCGAGATGCTTTACGGCCTGGCGGTTCCGGTCCTGTTCCGGCATCGCCACCGGCGACTGGGCCGACGTTTCGGCGGCTAGCGGCGGCCGTTCCCCTGCGCCGAGACTACGGTTCTGGACGAAAAATCCGAGGAATCCGTCCACAACCGTAGTGTCGGCACGGTGGGCGACCCCCTCTTTCTGACTACTGAGACTAGTCTGAATAGTCCGCAAAGTGCTAGCGTAAGTGCGTGAAGTCGATCACGAGTACGGAGGCGAAGGCCAAACTCAACGCCCTCTTGGCGGAGGTCGAGCGGACCGGCATGCCGGTGACGATCACCAACCACGGGCGTCCAGTGGCGGTGCTGACACCGGCACAACAGCGCCGGCGCCGCTTCGGTCAGTTGCCAGCGCTGGCGGTGCCCGAAAACTTCGACGATCCGCTTCCGGAGGCCGAAATCGCTGCGTGGCAAGGCAGTTCGTGACGGCTCGGCGGCACCCGCAGCCCACCGCAATCCTGTTAGACACCCATACCCTGCTGTGGCTGGTCAGTACGCCGGATCAGGTCCTCGCCCCGGCGCGCGTGGTCCTCGGTGAGCCGAGCACCGAGGTATTCGTCTCGGCAGCCTCAGCCTGGGAGATCGCCATCAAATCCCGGCTGGGACGCCTCGACGGCGACCCGCTGCTGTCGAGGTGGTCGGAGATCGTCGCGGACATGGCCGCCACCGACCTACCGATTGACGCCAGTGACGCCATCCTGGCCGGGCGGCTGCCATGGGAACACAACGATCCCTTCGACCGCGTGATCGTCGCTCAGGCCGCACGGCGCAACCTCACCATCGCCACCCGTGACAACCGGATTCTTTCGGCCGCCCTCACCCCAACTTTGAAGGTGTGAGCACCCGTCCTCCGCGACCGCGATTTCGGCGCGCTAACCGACCCCTGACCGAACTGTCGCCGAGTGAACCTATGCGCGTCGAAATCGCCCTACGATTACGTTGCCAGCGAATCCGGAATTTCGGGGTGTCGAATGAGCGGCGGCAAGCAGCGTGCAGTCACCTCGGGCATCGTCACCTTCCTGTTCACCGACATCGAAGGTTCGACGCGGCGCTGGGAAGCCGACGCCGATGCAATGCGGGCGGCGCTCACCGCTCACGACGACGTGTTGCGCGACGTCGTGAAAGCGCACCGCGGCGAGGTGTTCAAGCACACCGGCGACGGGATGTGCGCAGCGTTCACGTCGCCACGCTCGGCCGTGGATGCAGCAGTGGCCGCGCAGCGTGAGCTCGAGTTGCCAGTGCGGATGGGAATCGCCACCGGTGAGGCGGAAGCCCGCGGCAGCGACTACTTCGGTGCCGTGCTCAATCGGGTGGCACGCATGATGTCGGCCGGGCATGGCGGCCAGGTTCTACTCGACGGTACTACCGCGGATCTGCTGACTGGCATCGATCTCATCGGGCTGGGGGCGAAGCGGT
>JBAPQQ010000236.1:0-9454 GCA_049280695.1 Mycobacterium sp. | reverse complement strand
TGCTGGCCTACGACGGCCAACTCGTCGACGACGCACGGCTGGTCGTCGCCGTCGTACGCACCGCGGCAATGCACGGCGCGCGGATCCTGACCTACGTCGCGGCGTCCGACGTCACCGGCGAGACGTTGCGGCTGACCGACCAGCGCAGCGGCGAGTCGTTCGCCGTCAACGCCCGCGCGGTCGTCAACGCGACGGGGGTGTGGGCCGGCGACGTCGACACGTCGATCAAGCTGCGGCCCAGCCGCGGAACGCATCTCGTGTTCGACGCAGCGGCGTTCGGCAATCCGACTGCCGCGCTGACCATCCCGATCCCCGGCGAGATCAACCGTTTCGTGTTCGCGATGCCCGAGCAACTGGGCCGGATCTACCTCGGCCTGACCGACGAGGACGCGCCCGGCCCGATTCCCGATGTGCCGCAACCGACTTCAAACGAGATCGCCTTCCTGCTGGACACCGTGAACACCGCACTGGGCGCGCAGCTGACCCGCGAAGACGTGATCGGCGCGTACGCCGGGTTGCGTCCCCTGGTCGACGCCGGACAAGGCCGCACCGCGGACATCTCACGCGACCACGCCATCATCGAGTCGGCCTCGGGGCTGTTCAGCATCATCGGCGGGAAGCTCACCGAGTACCGGCTCATGGCCGAAGACGTTCTCGACCGCGCGCTGCAAGAACGTCGGCTTCCCGCGGGTCCGTGCCGCACCCGCAATCTGCCCCTGGTCGGAGCCGGGGCGCCGGTCGACGGTCTGCCGCCCTTCTTGGTGGCCCGTTACGGCGCCGAGGCGCCGACCGTGATCGCGTCAGCCACCTGCGAGCGCCCCACCAGTCCGGTGGCCGACGGAATCGACGTCACCCGGGCCGAGTTCGAGTATGCGGTCACGCACGAGGGTGCACTCGACGTCGACGACATCCTCGACCGCCGCACCAGGATCGGACTGGTCCAGGCCGACCGGGACCGGGTCACCGAGGTGGCCGAGGAGTTCGTCGCGCAGGTGCGTTAGCCGAGCGCCTCCCATTCCTCGAGGTCTGGCTCGAAGGCGTCGGCGACGGTCTCGGCGGTCGCCACAGAGCCGAAGTACAAGAGGGTCGCGGCCATAGCTGTGCCGAGCACCCAGTGGGATGTGCGTGAGATGATCATGCGCCAAGCCTCCGGCCAGCGCCTTGGCGGATTCTTGGGGGATTCTTGCTGTCGCGCCGAGGATGATCGCGGAGGTGAGCCCTGCCGGCCGCGAGATCAGAGTTGTGACACGCAAATCGTCAAAAAGCGTGCAGGTAACCTGATTTCGGCGCCGCGGAAAGTCTACAGCGGGATGTTCTTGTGCCGGCCACGCCGCGGCGGCGCCTCGGCCAGAGCCTGCGTCAGCGCGCTGCGCGTGTGCGCCGGATCGATCTTCTCGTCGACCACGCCGATCTCGATCGCGGCATCCACGCCGCCGGCGATCCTCTCGTGCTCGTCGGCCAGCTGCTCGTGCAGCGCCTCGCGCTCGTGCTCCGGCGCGGCCGCGAGCTTCTTCTTGTGCAGGATGCCGACGGCGGCCTTCGCGCCCATCACCGCAACCTCGGAGTCCGGCCACGCGAACACCTTGGTGGCGCCCAGCGACCGCGAGTTCATCGCGATGTAGGCCCCGCCGTAGATCTTTCGCGTCACCAGCGTCACCCGCGGAACGCTGCACTCGCCGAACGCGTGCAGCAGCTTGGCACCGCGACGCACCACGCCGCCCCACTCCTGGTCGACACCCGGCAGATACCCGGGCACGTCCACCACGACCACGAGCGGGACGCCGAATGCGTCGCACAGCCGCACGAACCGTGCTGCCTTCTCGGCGCTTTCGGAGTTCAGGCAACCGCCGAGCCGCAGCGGATTGTTGGCCAGCACACCCACCGTCCGACCCGACAGCCGGCCCAGCCCGATGACCAGCGACGGCGCCCACTTCGCCTGGAACTCCTCGAACGGCGCGTCGTCGTCGAGCAAGGCCAACACGAGTGGGTGCACGTCGTAGGCGCGGCGCGCGGACTCCGGCAGCAACGCATGCAGGTCGGTGTCACCGGCCTCGGCCTTGTTGCGGTCGAAATGGCCCTGCTGGCAGAACAGTCCGACCAGGCGCCGGCCCCGCTCGTACGCGTCGAGTTCGTCGTCGGCGACGATGTGGCATACGCCGGACTTCTTGTGGTGTGTCTCCGGCCCGCCCAGCGACGCCATGTCGACGTCCTCGCCGGTGACGCTGCGCACCACGTCGGGTCCGGTCACGAACACTCGGCTCTCCGGCGCCATCACGATGACGTCGGTCAAGGCGGGCCCGTACGCGGCGCCGCCGGCCGCGAAGCCGACGACGACGGAGATCTGCGGGACGTAGCCCGACGCCCGGATCATCGCCTCGAACACCAAACCGACTGCGTGCAAGGCTTTTACGCCCTCGGCCAGCCGTGCCCCACCGGAGTGCCAGATCCCGACGATCGGGCTCTGCTCCGCGATTGCGAGGTCGTAGGCGTCGACGATGTGCCGGCAGCCCTCGACGCCCATCGCGCCGCCCATGACCGTGCCGTCGGTGCAGAACGCGATGGTGCGAACACCGTTGACGGTGCCCGCCGCGGCGAGCACGCCCGACCGATCCCGCTCGTGCAACAACTCGAGGCTCTGATCGTCGAAGAACGTGGACAGCCGCAGCAGCGGGTCCCGCGGGTCGAGCGATTCGCCGACCGCGTCAGGGGCCATGATCGTCACCGGTGTCTCCTAGCTGGGGTAAACCCGTCAGTACTTTCCGAACGCGAGTGCGACGTTGTGTCCGCCGAATCCGAACGAGTTGTTGATCGCGTACTTGTACTCACCGACTCGCGGCTCGCCGTGCACGATGTCCAGGTCGATCTCCGGATCCTGGTTCTTCAGGTTCAGGGTCGGCGGGATCACCCCGTCGCGCAGCGCGAGCACGGTCAGAATCGACTCGACCGCGCCGACCGCACCGACCGAATGGCCCAGCGCCGACTTCGGCGCATACACCGCGGCGTCATGGCTGCCGAGGGCATTGCGGATCGCCTTGGACTCGGCCAGGTCACCGACGCTGGTGCCGGTCGCGTGGGCGTTGACGTGATCGATGTCGGTGGGCTTGAGCCCCGCAAGTTGGATCGCGCGCGTCATCGCGTAGCCGGCCTGTTCGCCGTTGGGGTCGGGAGCCACCATGTGGTAGCCGTCCGAGGTGATCGATGCGCCCATCAGGCGGGCCAGGATGGTGGCGCCGCGTGCCTTGGCGTGCTCCTCGGTCTCGATGATCAGCAGCGCGCCGGCTTCCCCGAAGACGAACCCGTTGCGGTCCCTGTCGAACGGGCGACAGGCGCCGGCCGGGTCATCGTTGGTGGTGGACAACACGATTCGCATCTGGGCGAAGCCCGCGATCGGCACCGCCTCGATCTTGGACTCGACGCCGCCGCAGATCGCCATGTCGGCTTCGCCGAGCACGATGTTGCGCCACGCGTGGGCGATGCCCTCGGAGCCCGAGGCACACGCCGACACCGGCGTGATGACCCCGGCCCGTGCCTTGCGCTCCAGCCCGACGGCCGCGGCCGCCGCGTTGGGCATGTACTTCTGCACGGCCAGCGGCGACACCGCCCGCATGCCCCTCGCGCGCATGTCGTCGTAGCTGAACACCAGCTCTTCGGTCGAGCCCATGCCGGTGCCGATCGACACCATCAGGCGTCGTGGGTCCACCTCCGGCGAGCCGGTGTTCTGCCACACCCGCCGACTCAGCACCGTGGACATCTTCTGCAGATACGACAGCCGGCGCAGTTCTACCTTCGTCAGCTCGGGGTCGAAATCCTCGAGCAGGTGTCCACCGATGCGGACGGGCAGGTCGTACTGCTCGACGAACGGGTCCTCGAGCCTGCGGATACCGCTCTGCCCGTCCAGCAACTTCTTCCATGTGCTGTCGGCATCGGTTGCCAGCGCAGTCGTCATCGCAATGCCGGTGACGACCACATTGGGAAAGCCATTCCCCGTAGACAGCGGTGTCATCGCTTCTCCGACAACTCCCTCAGTACTTCCCGAACGCGAGCGCGACGTTGTGGCCACCGAACCCGAATGAGTTGTTGATGGCGTACTGGTACTCGCCGTAGCGGGGTTCGCCGGCGACGACGTCCAGGGCGATCTCGGGATCGGGGGTCTCGTAGTTCAGCGTGGGCGGAATGACGCCGTCGCGCAGCGCCAGCACCGTCAGGATCGACTCGAGTGCGCCGACCGCCCCGATGGAGTGGCCGAGCGCCGACTTCGGCGCGTACACCGCCGCGTGCTCGCATCCCGCGACGCGAATGGCGTTGGCCTCTGCGGTATCGCCGATCGGCGTGGCCGTCGCGTGCGCGTTGATGTGGTCGATGTCCTTGGCGGACAAGCCCGCAAGCTCCAGCGCCCGCTGCATCGCCTTGCCGGCACGTTCGCCGTCGGGGGCCGGGGCCACCATGTGATAGGCGTCCGACGTGATGGCGGCACCCAGCAACCGGGCCAGCGGCTTGGCGCCGCGGGCCTTGGCGTGCTCCTCGGTCTCTATGACCATCAGCGCACCGGCCTCGCCGAACACGAATCCGTCGCGGTTCTTGTCGAACGGTCGCGACGCGCCTTCCGGGTCGTCGTTGCGCGTCGACATCGCGCGCATCATCGAGAACGCCGCGATCGGCAACGCCTCGATGCCGCCTTCGACGCCGCCGCACACGGCGATGTCGGCGTCACCCATCACGATCTGGCGCCACGCATGCGCGATGGCCTCAGAACCCGACGAGCAGGCCGACACCGGCGTGATGACTCCCGCGCGGGCACCGAGCTGCAGCCCGACGACGGCGGCGGCGCCGTTCGGCATGATCATCTGAACGGCCAGCGGCGACACCTTGCGGGGGCCGCCCTCGTTCATCAGGTCATACGTCTCGACGATCTTCTCGCCGCCGCCGAGCCCGGTGCCGATGACGACCGCGAACCGGTCGCCATCGATCTCGGGTGTGCCTGCGGTTTCCCACAGCCGGCCGCCGAGCAGCTTGGACATGCGCTGGACATACGACATGCGCCGCATGTCCAGCCGGCCCATGTGGTCGTCCACGGGATCCTTGAGGTGGCCGCCGATGCGGACCGGCAGGTCCCATTTGGTGACGAACTCGTCCTCGAGCACGTGGATGCCGCTCTCACCGGCCAACAAACCCTTCCACGTGCTCTCGGCGTCTGCGGCGACCGATGTAGTCGCCTCGACGGCGGTGACCACGACGTTCGGGAAACCGCCGTTAGCAGTGGAAGGTCTGGTCATGCGCGCTCTGCTTCGATCTTCGCGCGGATGGCCTCGGCCGCCTCGGGGTTCTCTTCCTCGAGCTTCTGGATGTAGGTGACCACGTCACCGACGGTGCGCAGGCCGGCGAGGTCCTCGTCGGGGATCTTCACGCCGTACTTGTCCTCGGTCTGCACGGCGATCTCCACCATCGACAGCGAGTCAATGTCGAGGTCGTCGACGAAGGACTTCTCGGGGGTGACCTCCGACGGCTCGATTCCGGTCACCTCTTCGATGATCTCGGCGAGACCGGTGATGATTTCTTGCTGAGTGGCAGCCACTGTGGCTCCTTCTCTCTCGTGTTGGTGTTACTTGGGTACTGGTTAGAGCTCGGTCAGCCCGTCCAGGTCTGCGGGCGATTTGACGGCATGCGTGCCGATCCCCCGAAGTTCTCGTTTGGCGATTCCGGTGAGCGCTCCCGCGGGCGGGAACTCGACGATCGCCGTGACGTCACGCGTACGCAGGGTCTCGGTGCACAGATCCCAGCGCACCGGCCGGGTCAGCTGGGCCACCAGTTTGGCCATTGCGTCAGCCGCCGAGGCTACCGGCTGACCGTCGGCGTTGGACAACACCACCGCGGCCGGCTCGGCGGTCTGCACGTTCGCCGCCGCGGCGGCGTAGGCGTCCAGCGCCGGCGACATGAAATGCGTGTGGAAGGCGCCGGCGGTGGCCAGCGGCCGAACGCGCGCCTTCTCGGGCGGGTTCTCCGCGAGCTTGGCCAGCGCGTCGAGGCGGCCGGCGGCCACGATCTGACCCGCCGCGTTGCGGTTGGCCGGGACCAGTTCGAGGTCCTCCAGACGGGCCAGCACCTCGGCCTCGTCGCCGCCGAGCACTGCCGACATGCCGGTGGGCTCGGTGGCGCACGCCTTGGCCATCTCCGCTCCCCGGGTGGCGGCCAGCGCTACCGCGTCGTCGGCGGAGATGATGCCGCCGATCGCGTAGGCGGCGATCTCACCCACCGAGTGGCCCGCCACGACCGGCTGCGCACCGGCCAGCAGGCCGCGCTTGGTCAACTCGTCGTAGGCCAGCAGTGTCGCGGCAACCACGAGAGGTTGGGTGACGGCGGTGTCGGTGATCTCCTCGGCCGACGCGGTGGTGCCCAGCGTCGTCAGGTCCAGACCGCTGACCTGAGACCAGGACGCGAGCTTCTCCGCGGCACCCGGCAGCTCGAGCCACGGCGAGAGCACCCCGGGGGTCTGCGAACCCTGCCCAGGGCAGAGCAGGGCAACATGAGTCTGTTGAGGCACGTCTCTAAGAGAACACTGTGAAAGTGGTTTTACGCGGTGTAAGAGATTATGAACCTCGTCTTATGTTTTTGTGGAGTTCGCACAAATCGGCATGTGATGAGACTCCATCGAGACGTAAATGCAACCCCTTATCCCGCGCGATGGACGTTCCGCGCCGGTGTGACGTGGGTAACAGCAGAGTGCGTCGGCGGCGGGTTGGAAGCCTGCGACGAGAGGCGGCCGACGGTCGCGGCCACCCGTAGCACGTAGGCGTCACGGGGCGTCGTGGGGTCGCGGCCGGTGAAGTCGGTGATCCGCTTGAGCCGGTATCGCACGGTGTTCGGATGAACGAACAACTTGCGGGCGCATGCTTCGATGGCGCCGCCGGAATCCAGGTACGCGTCCAGCGTCTCCGTGAGCGCCGGGCCGGCGTCCGCCAGGGGCCGCATCACCTCCGCGTCGAGCACGGCGATGGCAGACGCGTCGCCGAGCAGCGCCCGCTCCGGCAGCAGCTCGCGGGCCAGCACCGGCCGCGGCGCACCCCCCCAGCCTGCGACGGCGTTCATCCCGGCGATCGCCTCCGTGGCGCTGGTGTGCGCCGCAGTGAAGTTCGGCGCGATCGGGCCGATGACCACCGGCCCGTCGGCGAAGGCGTCGACGAGTTCGCGCAGGAACTTGTCGGTCGGGGCCAGCGGTCCGGACACGATCGCGATCAGCCAGGTGCCATGGACGTCCGAAAGCGCTGCGCGACCGTGCCGTTGGGCGATGTCGCGGACGTCGTCGCTGGCGACGTCGATGCGGTCGGCCCTGGGCAGGCCGACGACGACGGTCGCCGGCGCGGTGGTGTCCCAGTTCAGCGCGGCGGCGCGGGACTGCAGTTCGGGGCCGGTGTCGCCGCGCACCACGGCGTCTACCAGGTTGGCTTCCATCCGGCTGTCCCACGCGCCGCGGGCTTCGGCGGCGTCGGCGTAGGCAGAGGCGGCGGTGAACGCGAGGTCCCGGCTGTAGCGCAGGATTCCCGTCGTCAGCGCCGTGGCCTGCTCCTCGTCGCGGGCCAGCAGCGGCACGACTTCTTCGAAGAACTCCATCGTGACACGCACCATGTCCACGGTCTGGCGCAGCGCGATGCGCCTGGTGAGGTCCTGGGGCGCCACTTCGAACGCCTGCACGGTGTGGCCGACATTGCTGTGCGGATCACTCATCCACTCGACGAAGTTCACCACGGCGGTCTGCACGACCAGATGCACGCTGGCCCGCTGCGAGGCTTCCAGGTCGGCGAAAAACGGCAGCCGGTCCGCCATCGCGGCCACGGCCTCGGTAGCGAACCGGCCCGAGTACTGCTTGAGCTTGCGCAACAGCGAGTCCGGGACGTTGCCGATCAGTTCGAGCGTCGACTTCGGGGCCGGCGAGCCGGCGACATTCGACCTGGGCGCCACGCGGGCGTTGTCGGGCATCCCTAAAACTTACGCCTGTCCTTTGTGGGCTGGACACTGCACGTGACGCTGCGTCGAGATTCACGTTATGCAGCGAAAGATCGAGTGAACCCCTGCATAACGTGAATTTCGGCGACTAGGACCGAGCGCTAAGCCACGCCCGGGTCCGATGTCTGCTCCGGTGCGGCCAGCACGTCGTCGATCCGGTAGCGGCGCGCGGCTTCGACAGCGACGGACTTGTCGATCTCGCCGTCGCGCGCCAGGCCCTCGAGCACGCCGGCCGCGATCGATTCGGCGTCGGTGTTGTAGAAGCGGCGTGCCGCGGGCCGGGTGTCGGAGAACCCGAACCCGTCCGTGCCCAAGGTGATGTAGGTGCCGGGCACCCACGGCCGGATCTGCTCGCTGACCGCGCGCATCCAGTCCGTCACCGCGACGACGGGACCCCGGGCGTCGGCGAGTGCCTGCGTCACGTACGGCGTCCGCGGCGAGGGATCGGGGTGGCGCAGCCTTTCCTTCTCTATCTCGATGCCTTCGCGGTTCAGCTCGCCCCAGCTCGTCACCGACCAGACGTCGGCGGCCACGTCCCAGTCGGCGGCGAGCAGGTCGGCCGCGCGCAGCGCCTCCGGCATCGCCACCCCCGACGCCAGAATCTGCGCCGGGTACTTCCGCGGCTCCGGTGCGGGCCGGTAGCGGTAGATCCCGCGCAGCAGCCCCTCCACGTCGATGCCGTCCGGTTCGGCCGGCTGAAGATACGGCTCGTTGTAGATGGTCAGATAGAAGTAGACGTTCTCGGGGTTCTCCCCGAACATTCGGGCCAGCCCGCTCTCGACGATGTAGGCGATCTCGTAGGCGAATGCCGGGTCGTAGGCCACCACCGCAGGGTTGCTGGCTGCCAGCAGCAGGGAGTGGCCGTCGTTGTGCTGCAATCCCTCCCCGACGAGTGTGGTGCGGCCGGCGGTGGCGCCGAGCAGGAAGCCGCGAGCCATCTGGTCGGCGGCGGCCCAGAAGCCGTCGCCGGTGCGCTGGAACCCGAACATCGAGTAGAAGATGTAGATCGGGATCATCGGCTCGTTGTGCGTCGCGTACGACGTGCCCGCGGCGGTGAACGTGGCGGTGGAGCCGGCCTCGTTGATGCCCTCGTGGATGATCTGGCCTATCTCACTTTCCTTGTAGGCCAACATCATTTCGGCGTCGACGGACGTGTACAGCTGCCCGTCGCGGTTGTAGATCTTCAGCGACGGGAACCACGAGTCCATCCCGAAGGTGCGTGCCTCGTCGGGGATGATGGGGACTATTCGCCAGCCTAACTCCTTGTCGCGCAACAGTTCTTTGAAAACCCGCACGGTCGCCATCGTGGTGGCGACCTCCTGGTTGCCGGAGCCCTTCTTGATCGACTTGTAGATGTCGCGGGGCGGAAGCGTCAAAGCCTTGGACTTGGTGCGACGTTCGGGCACGAAGCCGCCGAGCGCGCGCCGCCGGTCGAGCAGGTCGCGGAGCTCCGCCG
>JBAPQQ010000235.1:0-4736 GCA_049280695.1 Mycobacterium sp. | reverse complement strand
ATGCTGCGCGGATCGTCATCGCAGATGCCGGCCACAAGTTGCATCAGGCGCCGGTCGAGCGCGGCGGCGTCGCTGGCGTACAGCCGCCCCCACACTGGGGTGGTGTCGCGGTCGTCGTGTTTCTTGCCCACATACAGGTCGCGGCTGCGTTCTTTGGTCTGAGTGGTGCGCCGCGCATCGGGGTCGTGGCGATCGACCCAGTAGTCGATGGCGTGGTCGAGTTTGTAGTCGGAGAGCTCACCGAAGTCAGTGGCGCGTTGCGCCAGCGCGGTGTCGATGGCGTCCAGCGCTTGCGCGTCGTCGTCGACGAAGTGGGTGCGCCACGCAATCGTCGAGATCACCCGATAGCCGGCCTTGCCCTGGGCGTACAGGGCCGCCACCTGCGGCAGCCGGTGGCGCAGCGTCAAGCTCAGCGTCATCTGGGTCGAGGCCTTTTTCGGGCTGACCCCCAGCGCGCAAGCCACCTCACCGGCCACCGAGTCCCAGCCGTCGCAGGCCCACCGCGCGCGCTCGCCCTGCTTGTCGCAGCGCCGGCTGGTCAGCTCGGCGATCGCGGCCAGCCGCCGCGCACTGGCCACCGCCTCGATGCGGTTCCATCCCTCGATGGCGGCCACCACGGCCTCGTCGTCGGCCGCGCCCAGCGCCTCCGGCCCCACCGGCAATGTATCGAACATGCGTTCGAGTATGCCACCGGGGTCCGACAATTTCCCTACCTTGACAAGTCAACCCTTGACCCGTCAGCGGACAAGTCGCACCTCGATCGGCCGTCCGCACCACGGCAGCTGAACGTCGAGCGGTCAGCGCCAAACAACAACGGATGACGCAAAAATTCTGGGGTGTCCGAGGGGGGACTTGAACCCCCACGCCCGTTAATAGGGCACTAGCACCTCAAGCTAGCGCGTCTGCCATTCCGCCACTCGGACCGATTTGTGGGCAGCTAAGGCTATCGGATTGCCGTAGCCGCACCCACGTTACCTATCTGCTCTTCGCGCAAGCGCTCATCGCGCAGCACCATGGTAGGAAAGGGGACTGTGACAGGTGCCGTCGACGAGGTGGTCGATCTCGTCAGCGCGTTGATTCGTTTCGATACGTCCAACACGGGCGACCCCGCCACCACCAGGGGCGAGAAGGAGTGCGCGCAGTGGGTCGCGCAGCACCTCGAAGAGGTGGGCTACCAGACCGAGTACATCGAGGCGGGCGCGCCGAACAGGGGCAACGTCTTCGCCCGGCTGCCCGGCGAGGACAGCGGCCGCGGCGCGCTGCTGATCCACGGGCACCTCGACGTCGTCCCCGCCGAGGCCGCCGACTGGAGCGTGCACCCGTTCTCCGGGGCGATCGAGGACGGCTACGTGTGGGGCCGCGGCGCGGTGGACATGAAGGACATGGTCGGCATGACGATCGCTGTCGCCCGCCATTTCAAGCGCAACGACATCGTTCCGCCAAGAGACCTGCTGTTCGCATTCCTCGCCGACGAGGAACACGGCGGCCGCCACGGCGCCCACTGGCTGGTCTAACACCGCCCGGACTTGTTCGCCGGCGTCACCGAGGCCATCGGCGAAGTCGGCGGCTTCTCGCTGACGGTGCCGCGCAAAGCGGGCGGCGAACGCACGCTGTATCTCATCGAGACCGCCGAGAAGGCGATGTTGTGGATGCGGTTGACGGCCCGCGGGCGTGCGGGTCACGGATCGATGATTCACGACGACAACGCCGTCACCGCGGTCGCCGAAGCCGCCGCAAAGCTGGGCCGGCACCAGTTTCCGATCGTCATGACCGATGCCGTCGAACAGTTCCTGCACGCCATCGCCGAGGAGACCGGCTACACCTTCGACTGGAACGACCCCGACCTCGACGGCGCGGTGAGCAAGCTCGGGACCATCGCGAAAATCGTCGGCGCCACCCTGCGGGACACCGCCAACCCGACCATGCTCAAGGCCGGCTACAAGGCCAATGTCATCCCCGCCACCGCCGAGGCCGTCGTCGACTGCCGCGTGCTGCCTGGGCGGCTCGAGGCGTTCGAACGAGAGGTCGACGAGCTGATCGGCCCGAACGTCAGCCGGGAATGGATCGTCGACCTGCCGTCCTACGAGACGAGCTTCGACGGCCAGCTACTCGAGGCCATGAACAACGCGCTGTTGGCGGCCGACCCGGACGCTCGCACCGTCCCGTACATGCTCTCCGGCGGCACCGACGCAAAGGCATTCGCCCGCTTGGGAATTCGCTGCTTCGGATTCGTCCCGCTGCGACTTCCGCCCGACTTGGACTTCGCCTCGTTGTTCCACGGAGTCGACGAGCGGGTACCCGTCGACTCGTTGAGGTTCGGCGCGCAAGTTCTCGAGCATTTCCTGCGCAACTGCTAACGACCGAAGAGAAAGGAATGGCCTACCGTGCCTTTTCCATACAACCCGTACGACTTCCTGCCCAAGCTGCCGACGTTCACCCTGACGTCCGATGACATCACCGACGGCCAGTCGCTCAAGAAGGCGCAGGTCAGCGGCATCATGGGCGCCGGGGGCGAAGACGCCTCCCCGCAGCTCAGCTGGTCGGGTTTCCCCGAAGAGACGCGCAGTTTCGCCGTCACCGTCTACGACCCCGACGCACCCACCGGATCGGGGTTCTGGCACTGGGCCGTCGCGAACCTGCCGGCGACCTGCACCGAGTTGCCGACGGCGGTGGGTGACGGCAGCGAATTGCCCGGCAGCGCCGTCACTTTGGTCAACGACGCCGGCATGCGCCGCTACGTCGGCGCGGCGCCGCCGCCGGGCCACGGAACCCACCGGTACTTCGTCGCCGTGCACGCCGTCAAGGTGGAGAAGCTCGAACTCAGCGAGGATGCCAGCCCGGCCTATCTCGGGTTCAACCTCTTCATGAACGCCATCGCCCGCGCCGTCATCCACGGCACCTACGAGCAGAAGGAAGGTTAGCGGCGCGCCGCTGAGCCCACCGCCTCGCCGAGGCTGCGAAACCCGTTGGCGTGCAACCGTTGCGCGATGCCGTCGTGAATGCGCCTGGCCCACCGGCCGCCGCCGTAGACGAAGCCGGTGTAGCCCTCCAGCAGCGAGGCGCCCGCGGTGATCCGCTGCCACGCGTCCTCCGCGGTCTCGATGCCGCCGACGCTCACCAGCGCCAGTCGGTCACCGACGCGCGAGTACAACCTCCGCAGCACCTCCAGCGAGCGTGCGGCCACCGGCGGTCCCGATATCCCACCCGGGCCCAACTCGGCGACGCCCGGGGTGATCAGCCCCTCACGCGACATCGTGGTGTTGGTGGCGACGATGCCGGCCAGTCCGATCTCGTCGGCGACGTCGGCGACATCGTCGATCGCAGCGTCGGGCAGATCGGGCGAGATCTTGACCAGCACCGGTTTGGGCGTCTCGGCCCGCACGGCGCCCAGAATCCAGCCCAGCGCGTCCACCGCCTGCAGGTCGCGCAGGCCCGGGGTGTTGGGCGAGCTGACGTTGACCACCACGAAGTCCGCCAGCGGGCCGAGCAGTCGGGCGCTGGCCCGGTAGTCGTCGGCGGCGTGGTCGGGCGGCGTCACTTTGGACTTGCCGATGTTGACCCCGATCGGCACGTCGGGGACGTGCCGGGCCAGCCGCGCTGCGAGCTCACCGGCGCCGCGGTTGTTGAATCCCATCCGGTTCAGCAGCGCGCGGTCTTCGGGCAGCCGGAAGAGGCGCGGCGGGGGGTTTCCGGGCTGCGGGTGAGCGGTGACGGTGCCGACCTCGGCGAAGCCGAAGCCCAGCGCCCCCCAGGTGTTCAGCCCGGTGCCGTCCTTGTCGAAGCCGGCGGCCAGGCCGAGGGGGCCGGGGAAGTGAACGCCGAACACGGTGCTGGCCAGCACGGGGTCGTGGGGGGCCAGCAGTTGGCGCAGCACCTGCCGCGGCAGCCCCGTCGCCGTTGCCGCGCGCAGGCCCGCGAACGCCCAGGTGTGGATCTGCTCGGCGGGCAGCGCGAACAATGCGGGGCGCAGCGCGCGGTACAGCACTACAACCCCGGCTGGTCGTTCGAATGCCCAGTTTTTCTGCGCCGCAACAGAACTCGTCGGCTGCCGTCGGTGTAGAGCCGCACCCGCGTCAACTCCCAGCCGCGGTATTCCGCTTCGATCGACAGCCGGGTCGAGGCCGACAGCCGGGTGACGTCGGGCGGCAGCCGCAGCGGGGCCCACTCGTAGTCGTCGGACTCGTCGACGTCCCAGCCGGCCAAGGTCACCGCGGCCGCCCCGCGTTGTCGATCACCTGGACGCCGTCCCCGCTGGCCGACACCACGTACAGCGTCTCGGTGGCGTCGTCGTAGGCCAGCACGTCGGGTTGCCGCACGGTTGGGTAACGCACCCTCTCCACAGGTATTCCAGTCGCCAGATCGTAACCAACGACGACGTTGCTCGCCGTCAGTGACACCCATGCCAGGGTACGGGTGCCGACCAGCCCGTATGGGGAGTTCCTGACGGGATAGCTCTGCCGCATCATCAGCGGGTCGGTGCCGAACACCAGCAGCGAACCGCCGCGGGTGTCTGCGACCAGCACGCGGCCCGCCGGGTCCGCGGCCATCGTGGTGGCGCCCTCGCCCGCACGCAGCGCGTGCTGCGCAGAGGAGCCGCCGGGATCGATGGTGGTCACCGAGGTTTGCCCACGATCCAGTACCACTGCTGTATCACCTTGTGTGACAAGGACATCCACCCGCGCGAAGATTCTCACCGACGCGGCGACCGCGGCATCCGAGTTCAGTGTGTACACCGC
>JBAPQQ010000234.1:0-4855 GCA_049280695.1 Mycobacterium sp. | reverse complement strand
CGACATCGTCACCACCGGAGCCACCGCCGCCGAGTCCGTCCGCATCCTGCAGTCCGCAGGTGCGCGTGTCGCCGGCGTGCTGGCAATCGCGCACGCCTGACGAACGGGCAACAGGTCTGCCCAATGGGTGGCACGGGAAGGTGAACAGGTACTACCGTCGGGGCCAAGGACGTGAACCCTCACGGCGGCCGCCTCGGCAGGCGAGGCGCCACTTGCCGACATCGGTAGGAGGTGAGTCTTTCGACCTCTGGCCCCGGTGGGTGGCGAAACCGCCTCACCCCGACCCCCCCGGGGCTCGTTCAAGACAACCGGGCACGCCGGAACCGCGTGCAACTCCGCGACAGAAACGAGTTGTCAAGCATGTCAGGCCGATACGTGGAACCAGACCAAACTCTGGCCGACACCGACGATCAGTCCGAGCCGACAACGGCCGCCGAGGTGGTCGTGAAGGGCCGCAACGTCGAGGTCCCCGACCACTTCCGCGTGTACGTGTCGCAGAAGCTCACCCGCCTCGAGCGGTTCGACCGCAGCATCTACCTCTTCGACGTCGAACTGGACCACGAGAAGAACCGGCGGCAACGCAAGAACTGCCAACACGTCGAGATCACCGCGCGCGGCCGCGGGCCCGTGGTTCGCGGCGAGGCCTGCGCCGACAGCTTCTACGCCGCTCTGGAGGCGGCGGTGAGCAAACTGGAGAACCGGCTGCGCCGTAGCAAAGACCGGCGCAAGGTCCATTACGGCGACAAGACCCCGGTGTCACTCGCCGAGGCCACCGCCGTCATCCCGCCCCCCGACACCTTCACCGCCGAACCGGCCGCCGCGCAGGGCGACGGGGTCGCCGACGACCACGAGCCCGGTCGCATCGTGCGCATGAAGGAGCACCCGTCGACACCGATGACCGTCGACGACGCGCTGTACGAGATGGAGCTCGTCGGCCACGACTTCTTCCTGTTTCATGACAAGGACAGCGACAAGCCGTGCGTGGTGTACCGCCGCCACGCCTACGACTACGGGTTGATCCGGCTCGCCTGACGTAGGCACCGCCTGATCGCAGACGGCTTAGCTTTGATCCGCCGACTCGGCGGGTAGGTGTGGGATCTGATCGGCGTGATCTTGTTGATGGTGGTCGGGCGGGTTACGGCGTGAGGTAGCCGCCCCTCCGGACAGCTAATCTCCCGCCATTGCCCGCGCGAGGCCGTCTCTTAGTCGTTCGGTGAGGTAGTAGTGGTCGTTTGTGTCGTAAATCGGGTCACTAACCACATTGGACAGATCCTCCGGCCTCTTTTTCAAGAAAGAATGGACCTGCCCTTTCGGCGTTACAAAGTAGTGCGGCTTTGCTCTGGGCTCACGGGGTGAATCGATGTCCCACCCGCGTGTTCCGAAAAATGTGGAGCCACTCTGAGTTGATAGCTGACGCTTGACCGGCTTGATGCGCAAACGGTTCATCGCCTCAACGAACTCCGCGACTGCTTGGACCTGTGCCTTCACTCGCTCCCGCTCCTCCTCGGCTTTGCGCTGTTCGCGCTCATCCCGCGCCTGTTGCGCGTTCTTTATTTCTTCGCTTTTCTGCTGAGCTTCGTCCCACAAAGCCATCGTCGTCATTCCCCCTAGCTTGCCGTCGACATATTTGACAGTTGTACTGAGGCCCGCTTGTACTGAGGCCCGCTGCGGTGTCATCTGCCACGAGGATGGGACCACCGGTTTGACATGAGCATGGGACCACCTCATCGGCTCGTCGATCATCGTGTTCTCCCTTCGTTGGCGGTGTCAATTCGGGTCTACCGTAGGTTTCTGGCGGCGCAGTAGGACTCGCCTTCGATAATGGGCGCATGCGGTGGAGGTGAGCCACGATTCCGCACCTGGCTACCGCTCCGAAGTGCATCACATCAGCGAGTGGGCCAAACCAAACGCGCCGACATCGACGACCTCACAGTCGCCTGCAAGCGCTGCCACAGGCTGCTCGGCGAAGAAGGCTGGACCGTGCGCAACGCCGAGGGCATCACCGAATGGAACCCGCCGCCACAGATGGACTTCGGCAAACCGAGAACCGATGCCCTACTGGCACCTAGAGCGGTATTTCCGGCTGGATAGCGATGATGACGATGTGGACCCTGACGCCGCGGCTTGGACCGCTGTCATCGGCGTGTCACCTACCATGGGGGAGCCGAAGATTCCAAGTAATTAGGGGACGTATCCGTGCTGTCGAAGTTGCTGCGCCTTGGTGAAGGTCGCATGGTCAAACGCCTCAGGGGCGTGGCGGACTATGTCGGCAGCCTGTCCGGGGACGTGGAGAAGCTCACCGACGCCGAACTGCGCGCCAAGACCGCCGACTTCAAGAAGCGCCACGACGACGGGGAAAGCCTCGACGACCTGCTGCCCGAGGCGTTCGCGGTCGCTCGTGAGGCCGCCTGGCGGGTGCTCGACCAGCGGCCGTTCGACGTGCAGGTGATGGGCGGCGCGGCGCTGCACTTCGGCAATGTCGCAGAGATGAAGACCGGCGAGGGCAAGACGCTGACCTCGGTTCTGCCGGCATACCTCAACGCCGTCGGCGGCAAGGGCGTACACATCGTCACCGTCAACGACTACCTGGCCAAACGCGACAGCGAGTGGATGGGCAGGGTGCACCGCTTCCTGGGCCTGGACGTCGGCGTGATCCTGGCGCAGATGCCGCCCGAAGAGCGGCGCGCCGCCTACAACGCCGACATCACCTACGGCACCAACAACGAGTTCGGCTTCGACTACCTGCGCGACAACATGGCCCACCGGCTCGAAGACCTGGTACAGCGCGGGCACCCCTTCGCGATCGTCGACGAGGTGGACTCGATCCTGATCGACGAGGCCCGCACTCCGCTGATCATCTCCGGGCCCGCCGACGGCGCGTCGAACTGGTACACCGAGTTCGCCCGGATCGCGCCGCTGATGGAGAAGGACACCCACTACGAGGTCGACCTGCGCAAGCGCACCATCGGCGTGCACGAGCTCGGAGTGGAGTTCGTCGAAGACCAGCTGGGCATCGAGAACCTGTACGAGGCCGCCAACTCGCCGCTGGTCAGCTATCTGAACAACGCGCTGAAGGCCAAGGAGCTGTTCTCCCGCGACAAGGACTACATCGTCCGCAGCGGCGATGTGCTGATCGTCGACGAGTTCACCGGCCGCGTACTGATCGGCCGTCGCTACAACGAGGGCATGCACCAGGCCATCGAGGCCAAGGAAGGCGTCGAGATCAAGGCCGAGAACCAGACGCTGGCCACGATCACGCTGCAGAACTACTTCCGGCTCTACGACAAGCTCGCCGGCATGACGGGCACCGCGCAGACCGAGGCCGCCGAGCTGCACGAGATCTACAAGCTGGGCGTGGTGTCGATTCCCACCAACAAGCCGATGATCCGCGAGGACCGCTCCGACCTCATCTACAAGACCGAGGAGGCCAAGTACATCGCGGTGGTCGACGACGTCGCCGAGCGTTACGAGAACGGCCAGCCGGTGCTGATCGGCACCACCAGCGTGGAGCGCTCGGAGTACCTGTCGCGGCAGTTCCAGAAAAGGCGCATCCCGCACAACGTGCTCAATGCGAAGTACCACGAGCAAGAGGCCGGGATCATCGCCGAAGCCGGCCGGCGCAGCGCGATCACGGTCGCCACCAACATGGCCGGCCGCGGTACCGACATCGTGCTCGGCGGCAACGTCGACTTCCTCACCGACAACCGGCTGCGCGAGCGCGGCCTCGACCCGGTGGAAACTCCCGAGGACTACGAGAAGGCGTGGCACGAGGAGCTCGCCAAGGTCAAGGCCGAGGCCGCCGCCGAGGCCGACGAGGTGATCGACGCCGGCGGGCTGTACGTGCTCGGAACCGAGCGGCACGAGTCGCGGCGCATCGACAACCAGCTGCGCGGTCGGTCGGGCCGGCAGGGCGACCCCGGCGAGTCCCGGTTCTACCTGTCGCTCGGCGACGAGTTGATGCGGCGGTTCAACGGCGAGACGCTCGAGGCGCTGCTCAACCGAATGAACCTGCCCGACGACGTGCCGATCGAGGCCAAGATGGTAAGCCGCGCGATCAAGAGCGCGCAGACCCAGGTCGAGCAGCAGAACTTCGAGGTCCGCAAGAACGTCCTCAAATACGACGAGGTGATGAACCAGCAGCGCAAGGTGATTTACGCCGAGCGCAAGCGCATTCTCGAGGGCGAGAACCTCAAGGAACAGGCGCTGGAGATGATCCGCGACGTGGTCACCGCCTACGTCACCGGTGCCACCGCCGAGGGTTACGCCGAGGACTGGGACCTCGACCAGCTGTGGACCGCATTGAAGCAGCTGTATCCGGTCGGCATCGAGCACGAGGGCCTGACCCATCGGCACGACGAAATGGACGACCTCACCCGTGAGGAACTGCTCGACGCCCTGCTCGGGGATGCCGAGAACGCGTACACCAAGCGGGAGGCCGAGATCGACGGGCTCGCGGGTGAAGGCTCGATGCGTCAGCTGGAACGCACCGTGCTGCTCAACGTCCTCGACCGCAAGTGGCGCGAGCACCTCTATGAGATGGACTACCTCAAAGAGGGCATCGGGCTGCGGGCGATGGCGCAACGCGACCCGCTGGTCGAATATCAGCGCGAGGGCTACGACATGTTCATCGGCATGCTCGAGGGCCTGAAGGAGGAGTCCGTCGGGTTCCTGTTCAACGTTGCGGTGGAGCCGGCGTCCAGGCCTGTCGTCGAGCCCGTCGAGGCGCCGGAGGGACTGCAGCCAGAAGCCAAGGAGTTGCAGCCTGTCGGTGCGGCCATGCGCGCCAAGGGAATTGACGACGGCGCCGGCGAGCAGCAGCTGACCTACAGCGGGCAGTCGGAGGACGGGTCCGCGC
>JBAPQQ010000233.1:0-2108 GCA_049280695.1 Mycobacterium sp. | reverse complement strand
ACCCCAGGCCGTCGGGTCGCCGTGCGGTGGGCCAGGGGGATTCGTCACCCGCGTGATTCTGCCTTATCCGCCCTTATCCGCCGCAGCGAAGCTCGAGCGATTCCGAAGTACGGCGAGAGTGTCGCGGGCGTGGTCGACGGCATGCAGGTCGAGGTCGGCGACCACGAGTGCCGGATCGGCACCGGTGTCGGCCACCACCTCACCCAACGGCGAGGCGACCAGGCTGCCACCGACGCCCAGCGGCGCGCCTTTGCTCGCCAATCCGGGGCCCGGGTAGGCCTGCCCGGCCCCGGCGACGAAGCTGGTGGCATCCAGTGCCCGCGCCCGCACCAGCAACGTCCACTGCTCGAGCTTGCCGGTGCCCGACCCCCAGGACGCGCTGACCGTCATCACCCTCGCGCCGCGGTCGGCCAGTTCGGTGTACAGCGCCGGGAAGCGGACGTCGTAGCAGGTGGTCAGGCCCACCCCGACGCCCGCCACGTCGATCACCACCGGCTCGTGGCCGGGCGCGACGGTCCGCGACTCGGTGAACCCGAACGCGTCGTAGAGGTGGATCTTGTCGTAGTGGGCGTCGACACCCGGGCCGGTGGCGATCAGCGTGTTGGTGACGCGCCCGTCGCCGCTGGGTGCGAACAGCCCGGCGACGACGACGAGGCCGGCGTCGGCCGCGATCGACCGCACCGCCGACGCCCAGGGGCCGTCGAGCGGCTCGGCGACCGGCGCCAGCGGAACACCGAACCGGCACATCGTCGCCTCGGGGAACACCACCAGCGCAGCCCCTGCGTCGGCGGCGCGGCGCGCGTCGTCGGCGACCAGCTCCAAGTTGGCCGCCGGATCCGTCCCGGCGCGGATCTGTGCCAGCGCGATGCGCATGGTCCGAGCCTATCCGTGCCTGTTCCGGCGGCGTTACGCGTTCCCGGCGATCCACCACGTGGTGAAGCGCTGCTCGGCGGCGACCAGCTCGGCGAGCTTGCCGCCGATGAAGCTCTCCAGCTTTCCGCCGACCAGCGGGATGTTGACCACGATGGTCGCGGTGAACTTCAGTCGTGAGCCCACGCCCGTCGGCGCCAGCATCGCCGTGCCCTGCAGCGACACCGGCGCTCCCGGCACGGCGCCCGAGACCTCGGCGTGCGCGACGCCGTCCTCGAGCGGATTCCACGTCTCGTTGCGGACGATCGCCAGGTCGCGCGGGTGGAACTGGGTCACCATCCCGGGCAGCCGGTCGCTGCGCAGCGTCTGCGTCGTAATCACTGTCACCGTGCCGTCGTCGGCGATCACCATCGAATCGAGCGTGGCCATGTCGGCCCCGGAATCTTCCAGGCGTGCCAGCCAGTACTGCTCGTCGGCAAACGCCGAGTGAACTTGTTCGACGGTGCCGTGGTAGTCGGCCGACAAGTCGAATGAGCGGGGCATAGCTGGCCAGGCTACCGTTACCGGCCGTGGCCACAGCCGGATACGCCGGAGCGCGAGTGGCGGAGCACGTTCCGCTCGCGCCGCTGACCACCCTGCGGGTCGGCCCGGTCGCGCGGCAGGTGATCACCTGCGAGACAACGGATCAAATCGTCGCGACGCTGAGCGCGGTGGGACCCGACGCGCTGGTGCTCGCGGGCGGATCCAACGTGGTGATCGCCGACGAGCTGACCGATCTGACCGTCGTGCGGCTGGCCACTACGGGTGTCACGGTCGACGGCGCCAGACTGCGGGCCGAGGCGGGCGCGGTGTGGGACGACGTGGTGAAAAGGGCCGTGGAGGCGAATCTGGGTGGATTGGAGTGCCTGTCCGGCATTCCCGGGTCGGCGGGCGCCACGCCGGTGCAGAACGTCGGCGCCTACGGCGTCGAAGTGGCCGACACGATCACGCGTGTGCGGTTGCTGGACCGCGGCAGCGGCGAGGTCCGCTGGGTGTCGCCCGGGCAGCTGGGCTTCGGGTACCGGGACAGTGTGCTGAAGAACACGCACTCGTCGGTGGTGCTGGAGGTGGAGTTCGAACTCGAGGCGTCCGGCCGCAGCGCCCCGCTGCGCTACGGCGAGCTCATCACCGCACTGGGAGCCCGCCCGGAGGAGCGCACCGAGCCCGGTCGCGTGCGCGACGCGGTCCTGTCGCTGCGC
>JBAPQQ010000232.1:0-2391 GCA_049280695.1 Mycobacterium sp. | reverse complement strand
CGCCAGAGCCGAGCGGATGTTGTCGCGCTCGGCGTTGGCCTGCCTTGCCCACACGAGTTGATCAGGGCCATAGTAGTTTTCAGTAGTACGTGCGCACAGCTCAGCATAGAAACGGCCGTGGTGCAAGAGAAGCGCTTCTGTCTGGCCGCAGTCGGCGAGCCGTTCTTCGGCGTACTGACGAATCGTTTCGAGTAGGCGATAGCGCATGCCCAGGGAGGTGTCTTCGGCGATCACGAGTGAGCGGGCCACAAGCCCGATCACCAGGTCCACGACAGCCTCGCGGTCGACGGGTTCGCCGCTGCAGATCTCCTCGATGGCTTCAAGGGTGCAACCTCCGCTGAACACGGCCATCCGTGCCAGCAGTTGCTGCTCGGCGGCGCTCAGCAACTCGTATGACCAGTCGATGGCCGCGCGAAGCGTCGCATGGCGCTCGACGGCGCCGCGTCGTCCGCCGGCAAGCACATGGAATCGCCGATCGAGCCTTCGGGCGAGTTCCGCCGGGCTCAAGGCGATTACGCGCGCGGCGGCCAGCTCGATAGCCAAGGGGACACCGTCGAGGCGCTGGCAGATCTCCACGACTGCCCCGGCGTTGCTCTGGGTGAGCGTGAAGTCGGCCTTGCCTTGGCGTGCCCGCTCCACGAACAAGCTGACGGCGTCGGTCTGGATGAGGCGTTCGATGTCCTCTCCCGGTTCACCGGCTTCCAGGGGCGGAAGCGCGATCACCTGTTCGCCGTCGATGGCCATGCCCTCGCGGCTGGTCGCCAGGATCACCACGCCGGAACATTTCCGTTCGATGCGGGTCACGAGCCGGGCCACCGTTCCCAGCAGGTGCTCGCAGTTGTCCAGCACCAGCAGCAGCTGCTTGTGGGTCAGCTGGTCGATCAGCGAGTCCTCCAGGGACTGCCCGCTGCGAGGGGTCAGGCGAAAGGCCTCGGCCACCACGTCGACCACACCCTCCGGATCGCGCACCGACGCCAACTCGACGAGCCAGGCGCCTTCTCGGTAGCTGGGCAGCAACTCAGCGGCGACTTGAATTGCCAAGCGGGTCTTGCCGACTCCACCGACGCCGGTGATTGTGACGACCCGTGAGTTTGTCAGTGCTGCGGTGACTCTCGCGACATCGGCTTGCCGACCAATGAAGGAGCTGACCTGAGCCGGCAGGTTTCCCGGGAATGCGTCGAGGCTCCGTAAGGGTGGGAACTCCTCCCGGCCGCCATCACGGGTGAGTTGGAACACCCTTGTGGGACTGCCGAGGTCGCGTAGGCGATGCTCACCGAGATCAACCAACAGCATGCCCGTGGGCAACTCGTCGCGGACCAGTGCCTCGGTGGCGCCGGAGATGACGATCTGTCCACCGTACGCGGCGCTCATCAACCGCGAGCAGCGGTTGACCGGCTGGCTGGCGTAGTTGTCGTTGACGACGACCGCCTCGTCGGTGTGCAGCCCGATTCGTGCTTGCAGCGGCGTTGACGTGTGCCAAGGCTGCTGGGCGAGCGCCTGCTGGAACGAGGCCGCAGCCGAGATCGCGTCTTTGGCAGTCGCGAATGCGGCGGCCATTCCGTCACCCATCCGCGCAAACAAGAAGCCACGGTTCGTCGCGATCGCGTCCTCGAGGATTTCGTCGTGGCGGACCATGGCGGCTCGCATCGCCTCAGGATCTTGCTCCCACAACCGCGTTGAGCCTTCAAGGTCGGTGAGCAGAAACGTCACCGTGCCCGATGGTGGCTGCCGGACCATGCCCAACCCTGCGCCGAGCGTCAAACTTCTGCAGGCATTTTGCCGAAAACCGCGCGACGAACACTTCGGCGGGCTGGAGTGATTCCGGCCGGACTCCAGCACCCGTCAAGATCCGACCGAATCATCCATCCTGCGCAGTGCCGCGCACTCAGGGCCGAGATGCCTGACTCGGTCCCGCCGACGTGAGACGTCAGGTGCTTTATCACCAATGCGGTGATCGAGACACGGTCCTGCTGGAGGCGGCATTCGACCACGCTGGGCGTGAACTCGCGTGTCCGCGGTCGAACAAGCTACCCGTCGCTTCGGTCGCGCGACGATGCTGACCGTGGCGCACCATTTCGCCCGGCATCGCGTGTTCTACCGCGCACTCCTCTTGCCTAGCGCCTACGTCTTGCGCCGCTCCAACTCAAGCGCCAGCTCCGTCTTCACCACGTCGAAGCACAGCGTCTCGCTGTAACCGCGCCGTGCCAGCATCCCGACCAGCCGGCGCACCACCCTCGTGTGATCGCCGTCGAGGTTCTCCCGCCGCAGCCGCTTGCGCACCAGCGTGACCGCGCGGTCGTGCTCGCCTGCCGCGTCGATCTCGTCCAGCGCCTTGGCGATCACATCGTCTTCGAGACCCTTGGTGCGCAGCTCGACGGCTAACGCGCGCTT
>JBAPQQ010000231.1:0-3821 GCA_049280695.1 Mycobacterium sp. | reverse complement strand
CCACGCCACCGGGCTGCCCGTGAAAGACGTTCGCCCTTGGGGTGATTGGGAACTGCTGACCGAAGACGGCTCCCCGGGCGGCTGGCGCAGAGACGGCGAACTGGTGCCGGGCGGGTCGCTGCTGCGTCCTGACGGGACTCTGCGCCAAGCGCTGGACGCCGCGCTGTCGTCGCCGTCGGGAATCGGCATCGCGGTCGACGCGGACGGCAAGGTGATCGGCGGCTTCCTGGCGGCCGAGGTGCTCGACGTCATCGAGAAGCAGCGGGCGATGAGTGCGCGCGCGAAGAGCGGACAGCGCTGACCAATGCGGTACCTGTTCACACACCTCGACGACGCCTGGGAACTCGCGCTGATCCATCTGCGGCTGTCGCTGATCCCGGTGCTGCTCGGGTTGCTGATCGCGGTTCCGCTGGGGGCTTTCGTGCAGCGCACCCGGATGGTGCGGCGGCTCACCACGGTGACGGCGAGCATCATCTTCACGATTCCGTCGCTGGCGCTGTTCGTGGTGCTGCCGCTGATCATCCCGACCCGCATCCTCGACGAGGCCAACGTGATCGTCGCGTTGACGCTCTACACCACCGCACTGCTGGTGCGCGCGGTACCCGAGGCGTTGGACGCGGTGCCGGCTCAAGTCCGCGACGCGGCGACGGCGGTGGGCTACCGGCCGCTGACGCGGATGCTGAAAGTCGATCTGCCGCTGTCGATTCCGGTTCTCGTCGCCGGCCTGCGCGTCGTCGCGGTGACGAACATCTCGATGGTGGCGGTCGGCTCGGTGATCGGCATCGGCGGCCTGGGAACCTGGTTCACCGAGGGGTACCAGTCGGACAAGAGCGGCCAGATCGTGGCCGGCATCGTCGCCATCTTCGTGCTCGCGATCGTCGTCGACTCGGCGATCCTCGTGGCCGGCAGGACCGCGACGCCGTGGGTCAGGGCAGCCCGGTGAGCTTCCTGCAGCAGGCGCTGGCCTACATCTTCACCGCCGCCAACTGGGGCGGCAGGGCCGGACTGCTGGCACGCACGGGCGAGCATCTGCAATACACGGTCGTGGCGGTCGCGGTGTCGGCGTTGATAGCCGTCCCGATCGGCATGCTGGTCGGGCACACCGGCCGCGGCACGTTCGTCGTCGTCTCCGGAGTCAACGCGCTGCGCGCACTGCCGACCCTGGGCGTGCTTCTGCTCGCCGTGCTGCTGTGGGGGCTGGGGCTACTGCCCCCGACGGTGGCGCTGATGCTGCTGGGCATCCCGCCGCTGCTGGCCGGCACCTACGCCGGCATCGCGAACGTGGACCCGGCCGTGGTCGATGCCGCGCGTGCGATGGGCATGACGGAGACGAGGGTGCTGCTGCGCGTGGAACTGCCCAACGCCCTTCCGCTGATCCTCGGAGGTCTGCGCACGGCGACGTTGCAGATCGTCGCGACCGCCACCGTGGCCGCCTACGCGAGCCTCGGCGGCCTGGGGCGGTATCTGATCGACGGCATCAAGGTCCGCCAGTTCTACATCGCAGTCGTGGGTGCGCTGATGGTGACCGCGTTGGCATTGATTCTCGACGCGGTGCTGGCGTTCGCGGTGTGGGCGTCGGTTCCCGGGACCGGACGGCTTCGTCGGCTGCCCGGCCCAGGGGTCGACGACGTGGCGACCGTCACACCTAGAGGACGCAGTTTGGGGTCCACGGGCGCAAGTAGCCACCCGTCGCTTAACGTAGACGGGTGAGTGCGACTCCATCTGAAGCATCGGGCACCTGGCCGGCGATCTTGACCTGGTGCGCCCACGACGTCCCGCGGATGGAATCGACCCGAGTTTCGTTGGCGGGCAAGCGGATCAAGGCCAACGGCCGCATCGTCGCCGGGGCGACGGGCGTTCACCCGGCCTTCAGCGCGTCCTACGATCTGGTGACCGACGACCACGGTGCGACGAAGCGTTTGTCGCTCTCGGTGACGTTCAGCGAGCGCGACCGTCAGCTGTCGATCGCGCGCGACGAAGAGAACATGTGGTCGATCACCGACCATCAGGGGCAGCGACGCGGCGCCTTCGACGGCGCCCTCGACGTCGACGTGGTTTTCAGCCCGTTCTTCAACGCGCTGCCGATTCGGCGGACGGGCCTGTTCAACCGCAACGAGTCGGTCACCGTGCCGGTGGTCTACGTGATGTTGCCGCAGTTCGAGGTGAGCCCGGCCGAGATCACCTACCGCAGCGAGCCCGACGGGATCAAGCTGCACTCGCCCGTCGCGGATACCAAGGTCACCGTGGACGACGAAGGCTTCATCCTGGACTATCCCGGACTGGCGGCACGGATCTGATCACGCCGCCGGCCCTGCCCGCGGCCGCGAGTTCGTCGCGCCAGTTCTCCGCGCCGACGACGACGCCGGTGATCTCGTAGCGCGAGAAGGCGTCGTAGCGGGTCCGGGCGGCGTGGCCGTCGTCCACAAGCTCCGCGACCGAGCCCTGCTGGGTCAGCGCAGCGGAGGCGTGCGTGAGCAGTTCGATCGTGTGTGCAAGGACGGGCAGCAGCTGTCCGGCGTTGGTTTCGCACATGGCCCGGACGAGGTCAGGCGTGGTGGCGGCGACCCGGGTCACGTCACGGAAGGACCCCGCCGCCAATGCGAACGCCAGCGGCACCTCACTGGCGGTGGCCGCGACGGCCTCGGCGACCAGGTGCGGCAGATGCGAGATCGCCGCGGCAGCCGCGTCGTGTTCGTCGGAGCGCGCCGGCACCACGACGGCGCCGCAGTCCAGCGCCAGCTCGGTGACCGCAGTCCAGCACCTCGGGTCTACCTGGTCATCGACGCTGACCACCCACGGCGCGCCGACGAACAGCCGGGCGTCGCCCGCAGACCATCCCGAGTGGGCGGTACCGGCCATCGGGTGCCCGCCGACGAACTTGGTCTCCAGGCCAACCTTCTGAACCTCTTCCAGCACAGCGACTTTGACGCTGGTGACGTCGGTGAGTGGGTTGTCCGGCGCCATCTGGCTGATATAGCTCAGCAGGATCGGCAGCGCGGGCGCGGGGACGGCCAGCACGATCAGCGCGTCGCTGTCGGCAGCCCTGTGCAGCGCTTCGTCGAGGTGATGGGTCGCGTCGAACCCGTCTAACCGGGCGGTCGAGGCCCCGTCGACCGAGCGGTTGTAGCCGAAAACCTCGCGATCGGCCGCCGCGGCCGCACGCATGATCGACCCCCCGATGAGTCCGAGGCCGAGTACGCACACCGGTGTCGCGGTCACCTGTCAAGGTTGGCACATTCACCGCCTGCGTCTGCCCTCAATACATGGTCAAGGCGCAGGCTCTGGGACTAGCGTATGCGGCCATGGGACCACAGCGTGGACCGGCCAAAGAGCAGGCTCCGGAGATCCCGGAGGGCTTCGCCGTGGCCGTGGTCCGGGAGGACGGCAAGTGGCGCTGCACGCCGATGGGCGCCCGCGTGCTCAGCAGTCTCAGCGCCGCCGAGACGGAACTGCGCGAACTACGAAGCGCCGGAGCGGTTTTCGGCCTGCTCGACGTCGACGACGAGTTCTTCATCATCGTTCGCCCCGCGCCGTCGGGCACCCGATTGTTCCTCTCGGACGCGACTGCCGCGCTCGACTACGACATCGCGGCCGAAGCGCTGGAAAAGCTCGACGCCGACATCGACTACGACGAACTCGACCCCGACGAGCCGTTCGAGGAGGGCGACCTCGGCGTGTTGTCGGACGTCGGGCTGCCCGACGCGGTGCTCGGGGTGATTCTGTCCGACACCGACCTGTACGCCGACGAGCAGTTGGGCATGATCGCCGCACGGATGGGCTTCACCGATGAGTTCTCCGCGGCGCTCGAACGCCTCAATAGG
>JBAPQQ010000230.1:0-14917 GCA_049280695.1 Mycobacterium sp. | reverse complement strand
GGAACACGCCGCCCGGCCGGAGTGCCCGGTAGATGTTGCGCAGCACGCGATCCGGCTGAGCCTGGTCGTGGATCGCGTCGAACACGGTGATGACGTCGTAGGAGTCGGCGACGTCCATGCCGGCGAGGTCGTGCCGCTCGAACGTCGCGTTGGCCAGGCCCAGACTTGCAGCCTCCTGCGCTCCCACCGCCAGGCTCTCCTCGGAGAAGTCGACTCCGGTGAACCGGCTGGCCGGGAAGGCCGCTGCCATCACGTTGACGGCATGCCCTCTGCCGCACCCGAAGTCGGCCGCGTCGGCGCCGGCGCGAAGCCGCTCCGGCAGCCCTTCGGCCATCGGCAGGATCACGTCCACCAGCGCAGCGTCGAACACCTCGCCGCTCTCCTCGGCCATCACGGCATGAAACCGTGGATATTCGCTGTAGGGCAGGCCGCCGCCGGAGCGGAAGCAGCCGATGATCTTCTGCTCGACCTCGCCGAGCATCGGGATGAACTGCGCAGTCCTGGCCAAGTTGTCCGGACCTGCCTGCCGGGTCAGCAGGGCCGCGCGCTCGAGGGGCAATGTGTAGGTCGCGGTGTCGGGGTCGTACTCCACCACGTGCGCGGTGGTCAAGCCGGCCAACCATTCCCGCACGTAGCGCTCGTGCAGTCCGGCGGCATCGGCGATCTGCTGGCTCGTCGACGACGGCCGGTCGGCCATCGCGTCGAACAGCCCGGTCTGGTGCCCGATGGACAACAGGATCGCCAGGCTGGCGCTGTCGATCGTGCCCATCACGCGAACGGCGAACTCATCAGTGGTCTCCATGCCGCCATTATTCGGTGCCAGTAGGTTGACGGCCATGACACAAACAGTGCGGGGCGTGATTTCCCGCAAGAAGGGTGAGCCGGTCGAGGTGGTCGACGTGGTGGTGCCCGATCCCGGACCCGGCGAAGTGGTGGTCGACATCGCGGCGTGCGGGGTGTGCCACACCGACCTGACCTACCGCGATGGCGGCATCAACGACGAGTACCCGTTTCTGCTGGGCCACGAGGCCGCGGGCACCGTGGAGTCGGTCGGCGAGGGTGTGGTGGCCGTCGAACCCGGTGATTTCGTGATCCTCAACTGGCGGGCGGTGTGCGGACAGTGCCGTGCCTGCAAGCGCGGCCGGCCGTGGTACTGCTTCGACACCCACAACGCCGCGCAGAAGATGACGCTGGCCGATGGCACGGAGCTGACACCGGCGCTGGGCATCGGCGCGTTCGCCGACAAGACGCTGGTGCACGAAGGCCAGTGCACGAAGGTGGATCCGAGCGCCGACCCCGCAGTGGTGGGGCTGCTGGGCTGCGGCGTGATGGCCGGGCTGGGCGCGGCCGTCAACACCGGCAACGTGGGCCGTGACGACACCGTCGCGGTGATCGGCTGCGGCGGCGTCGGTGACGCGGCGATCGCCGGGTCGGCGCTGGTCGGCGCGAGAAAGATCATCGCGGTCGACACAGACGACGCAAAGCTGGCCTGGGCCAAGGATTTTGGTGCCACCGACACCGTCAACGCCCGCACCGCCGACGTCGTCGAGGCCATCCAGGAGCTGACGGACGGGTTCGGCGCCGACGTGGTGATCGACGCGGTGGGACGGCCCGAAACGTGGAAGCAGGCGTTCTATGCGCGGGACTTGGCCGGCACGGTCGTGCTGGTCGGGGTGCCGACGCCCGACATGCGCCTGGACATGCCGCTGGTGGACTTCTTCTCCCGTGGCGGATCGCTGAAGTCGTCCTGGTACGGCGACTGCCTGCCCGAGCGTGACTTCCCCACGCTGGTAAGCCTTTACCTGCAGGGCCGGCTGCCGTTGGAGCGGTTCGTGACCGAACGCATCGGCATCGGGGACGTGGAGGACGCCTTCCACAAGATGCACGGCGGTCCCGACACCGAACCGGTGCTGCGCTCGGTGGTGATCCTGTGACGAGGATCGACCGCGTGGTCACCCACGGCACATTCGAACTCGACGGCGGCAGTTGGGAAGTCGACAACAACATCTGGCTGATCGGCGACGGCGACGACGTCATCGTCGTCGACGCCGCGCACAACGCGGGCCCCATCATCGACGCGGTGGGCGGCCGCAACGTGGTGGCGGTGGTCTGCACGCACGGCCACAACGACCACGTGACGGTAGCGCCGCAACTCGGCGAGGCGCTCGACGCGCCGGTGCTGATGCATCCCGCCGACGAGGTGCTCTGGCGAATGACGCACCCGGACAAGCAGTTTCGCGCACTCGAGGACGCCACGACGCTGACCGTCGGCGGCGTCGAACTGCGGGTAATCCATACGCCGGGGCACTCCCCCGGCTCGACGTGCCTGCACGCGCCCGAGTTGAGTGCGGTCTTCAGCGGCGATACCCTGTTCCAGGGCGGGCCGGGAGCGACGGGCCGGTCCTATTCCGACTTCCCAAAAATCCTCGCGTCGATTTCGGAGAAGCTGGGAAAGCTGCCCGGCGACAACGTCGTCTACACCGGTCACGGCGATACGACGACGATCGGAGGCGAGTTGGTGAACTACGACGAATGGGTGGCAAGAGGCCACTGATGACGCAGCAAGGCCTCAGCCGTCCGGCGCCGATGGAGGCGGGGGGAACCTTCAGGGGAAGCAAGCGTGTGCAGCCCGCGCAGCTGCCCGCGGTGGAACTGCTCGAGCAGGCCGCCCACGACGTCGAGCTGCCGCAGTCGCCGAACACCATCGTGATCGTCGACTACGGTGCGTGCGCCGGACACAACTCGCTGCTGCCGATCCGCGCGGCCATCTCCGCCGTGCGCATTCGTGCAGAACCCGGCCGCGCCATCTACGTTGTGCACGCCGACGTCGCCGAGAACGACTACGCGGGACTGTTCGCCTCGCTGGACGACGATCCGCAGAGCTACCTGCGTGACGATCCCGCGACGTTCGCCGCAGCCATCGGGCAGTCGGTGTACGGCCAGATCGCGCCCACGGGCATCGTGACGCTGGGCTGGAGCTCCTGGGCCGTGCACTGGCTCAGCCGGACGCCCGCGCAGATCCGCGATCACGTGCACATCGAGTTGAGCCGCGACGACGACGCGAAGACAGCGTTTTCCCGCCAAGCCGCCGACGACTGGATCTCGTTCCTGACCGCCCGCAGCCGCGAGCTGGTTCCCGGCGGTCGCCTGGTGGTCCTGACCATGGCGCACGACGACGGCGACTGCAGTTACCAGCCGCTCCTCGAGGCCCTCGTCGACGAGCTGGCCGACATGACCGCCCAGGGCGTGGTCAGCGTCGACGAGGTGTCCGCGATGGCCATCCCATCGCGGGGCCGCAGCGAGACCGAGCTCACGGCACCGTTCGCGCCGACGAACCGGTTCGCCGGGCTGACGGTAGAGCACCTCGAAATCTTCGAGGCCGAAGACCAATACTGGACGAAATTCCAAAAAGACGGCAACGCAACGTCTTTCGCAGCGAACTGGACCGCGTTCGTGAAGGCCTCGGTGTTTCCGACCCTGCTGACCGCGGTCGAGGCAGATCGCTCGCGCGCCGAGCGCTTGACCCGGCGCCTCGAGGCCGGCTTGCGGGAGCGGATCGCCGCCGACCCGAAGCGGGTGCGCATCCCGCTGGCGAAGTTGTCGTTGCACAAGAGCAGCTGGCCGCGCTGAGCCCTTCGGACGGGCGTAAGGCCGAAATCTTTCGCGGCGCTTGTTCGACGGAGCCGCTACCGCTGTGAAACCGCTTGGAATCGACGGTGTGTTGCCCGGCCCCGGCGAGCCGGTGCCACAGTGGAGTAGGACGCATAGCATCACCGTCGGGTGCCACGAACCCCTTCCCGTGACGTTCGCAGCGACCTCGGAGGATCTGTCATGCCGCATAGCGGCGAGGAATTGGCGAATGTCTCGCTGCCGCAAGCGCTGACCGAGCTGGGCGCTTCCCCGGATGGTCTGACGTCGGCGGCGGCGCGGGAGCGGCTGGACCGGTACGGGCCCAATGAGATCGCCGAGCGGCACCGCAGCCCGCTTCTGGTGTTCCTGGGGTATTTCTGGGCGCCGATCCCATGGATGATCGAGGCCGCGCTGGTGTTGTCGCTGGTGGCTCGGCACTGGACAGACGCGGTGATCATCGGGGCGTTGCTGGTGATGAACGGGGTTGTGGCATTCGTCGAGGAGCATCAGGCAGCCGGAGCGATCGCGGCGCTCAAGCGGCGGCTGGCGTCGTCGGCCCGGGCGTTGCGCGACGGTGCGTGGACGACATTGACGGTGCGGGAGCTGGTGCCCGGTGACGTGGTGCGCGTCCGGTTGGGCGACGTGATTCCCGCCGACCTGCGGGTGCTCGATGACGTCAGTTTGGAGGTCGACCAGTCTGCGCTGACCGGTGAGTCGTTGGCGGTTGCCCGGGGACTGGGTGAGGTGCTGTATGCGGGTTCGGTCTTGGTGCGCGGCGAGGCCGACGCACTCGTGTATGCGACGGGGGCGTCGTCGTATTTCGGGCGCACCACCGCATTGGTGGAAACCGCGGGCACGGTGAGCCACTTTCAGCGGGCGGTGCTGCGTATCGGCAACTACTTGATTGTGCTCGCGGTGGCACTGGTCGCGTTGACGGTTGCGGTATCGCTGGTGCGGGGCAACCCCGTGCTGCAGACAATCGAGTTCGCGCTCGTGGTCACGATCGCCTCGGTGCCGGTCGCGCTGCCCGCGGTGCTCTCGGTCACCATGGCCGTGGGTGCCCGCAAGCTGGCTCACCAGCAGGCCGTTGTCAGTCATCTGCCCGCGGTGGAGGAACTGGGCGGCATCGACCTGTTGTGTTCCGACAAGACTGGCACGCTGACGCAGAACCGCCTCGCGGTCGCCGAACATTGGACCCCACCGGGCGTCGAGGAGCGCGACCTCGTCGCCGCCGCCGGGCTGGCCTCGCGCGCCGAGGACAACGACCCGATCGACTTGGCGGTGCTGGCCGTCCCGACCGAACCGGCGGCGATGCGCGTCGAGCAGTTCGTCCCGTTCGACCCGGTGGGCAAACGCAGCGAAAGCAGCGTGGTCGACGCTGACGGTCACCGGTTCCGGGTCAGCAATGGCGCACCGCAGATCATCACCGCGTTGTGTGAGCGGGATCCCGCCGCCGCCGACGTCGGCGACGTGGTCGAGCGGTTCGCAGAACGCGGTTATCGATCCTTGGGCGTGGCTCGGACCGACGCAGACGGCGCGTGGCAGCTGCTGGGCGTGCTGGGACTCGCCGACCCGCCCCGTGAGGATTCGGCGGCCACCATCGCCGCGGCGCGGGAGTTGGGCGTCGAGGTCAAGATGGACACCGGCGACCAGGTCGCCATCGGCCGCGAGATCGCCCGCCGGGTGGGAATGGGCGATCAGATCCTCGCCGCGTCCACACTCGACGCCACGGCCGGCGACGACGAATTGGCAACCCGGCTGGAGAGCGCCGACGGGTTCGCGCAGGTGTTTCCCGAACACAAGTACCGCATAGTGCGGCTGCTGCAGGGTCGCGGGCACATCGTCGGGATGACAGGCGACGGGGTCAACGACGCACCCGCCCTCAAACAGGCGGACGCCGGTATCGCGGTGGCGGGATCGACCGACGCCGCCCGGGCAGCCGCCGACGTGGTCCTGCTCGCCGCGGGGCTGTCGGTGATCGTGGCTGCGATCCGCCAGGCCCGCGAAATCTTCGCCCGGATGACCAGCTACGCCACCTACCGTATCGCCGAAACCATCCGGGTGCTGCTGCTGGTCACGCTGGCGGTCGTGATCATGAACGTCTTTCCTGTCACGGCCGTGATGATCGTGTTCCTGGCGTTGCTCAACGACGGCGCCATCCTGGCTATCGCCTACGACCACGTCCGCGGGTCACCGAAACCCGCCGCCTGGGACATGCGCGCGGTGCTCGCGGTGGCCACCGCGCTCGGCGTCATGGGCGTCGCCGAGACGTTCTTGCTGTTCATGTTGGCCGACAAGGTCTTCGGCCTCGATCACGACCTGATCCGCACTCTCATTTACCTCAAACTGTCGGTCTCGGGTCACTTGACCGTGTTCGTCGCCCGCACCCGCGGACCGCTGTGGTCCCGGCCGGCGCCCGCGCCGATCCTCTTGGCGGCCGTCGTCGGAACCCAGGCCATCGCCACTCTGATCGCCGTCTACGGGGCGTTGATGACACCGTTGGGCTGGGCCTGGGCCGCCGTTGTGTGGGTGTATGCGCTCCTTTGGTTTCTCGTCGAAGACCGCGTCAAACTGGCCACCTACCGCTGGCTGGACCGTCCGCACCGAAATCGGGCGCTGCCGAAGCTATTTCGGCATGCCCCGAGGCACGCTGAAAGTTCGGCTTCACCCGACTGAACCGACCCGAGTCATCCTGCGGCCGATGTTCGGTTAAGCCTCTGTGCGACAACCCGTTTTCGGCGAGTTCACGGCGCACACATGCAAGACTTCACCTTTCTTCTGCTGATTCACAGGGGCTCATCAGGGTTCGTACGGGCGCAGCGGCGCGCACGCGCTCCCGATATGGCAATCGCCACTAACCTGACTCAACACCGGCCCGATGGGGTAACACCTCAGTGTGACGAGAACTGCCGAGGATATCGCCGGGGATTCGTCGCCCCTTCCACAGGTCCTACGCGAATACGGGTTCGTCGCCGACGGTGAACGCGGCGCTCTGATCGGCCCGCACGGCGACTACGTGTGGCTGTGTGCGCCGCGCTGGGAGAGTGAAGCGGTGTTCTCCTCGCTCGTCGGCGGTAAGGGCGCGTATGTGGTCACCCCTGTCGGGCGCCATGTCTGGGGTGGCTACTACGAGCCCCGATCGTTGATCTGGCGCTCACGCTGGGTGACCGAGACGGCAATCGTGGAATGCCGGGAAGCGCTCGCGTTTCCCGGTGAAGCCAATCGCGTCATTGTGCTGCGGCAGATCCGTGTCCTGAGCGGAGATGTCCGACTCCGTGTGCACCTTTATCCGGCTGCGGATTTCGGGAAGCACCAGATGCGGCGACTGCGCCGGGACGACGACGGCCGTTGGCTGGCTAGCCTCGGATCGTTGCGGATGCGGTGGGGTGGCGCGCCGGAGGCCGACGTGATCGACGAGCGTCCCGGCGAGCTGTCGCTGGCTACCGAGATCTCGCTCAGCGAAGGCGGCACCCGAGACTTGGTTCTCGAGCTCAGCGACGACGAATTGCCGCGAGATCCGGTTGATCCTGCTGTGCAGTGGTCCCGAACCGAGGCGTCATGGCATGAGGCCGTGCCTGCTTTGGGTCCGACTGCCGCCCCACGGGACGCGCAACATTCCTACGCCGTCATGCGCGGACTCACCTCGGCAGGCGGTGGAATGGTCGCCGCCGCCACGATGAGCCTGCCCGAGCGCGCCGCGGAGGGCAAGAACTACGACTACCGCTACGTGTGGATTCGCGATCAGTGCTACGCAGGAATCGCGGTGGCCGCCGATGGACCTCATCCGTTGCTGGACAACGCCGTCGACTTCGTCGCGGAACGTCTGCTCGACGACGGACCGAAGCTGATGCCGGCATATACGACGGTCGGCGGCGCCGTGCCACGGCAACGGCAGCTGGACTTGCTCGGTTATCCGGGCGGCTACGACATCGTCGGCAATCATGTGCGCGAGCAGTTCCAACTCGACATCTTCGGGGAAGCGTTGTTGCTTTTCGCGGCCGCCGCCCGCCACGACCACCTGGGAGATCGGCACAGAGCCGCTGCCCGGGCCGCTGTCTCGGCGATCGAGCACTGCATGCAGCAGCCCGACGCCGGAGTTTGGGAACTTCACGAGAACCGCTGGGCCCATTCGCGATTGGCATGTGCGGCCGGATTGCGCGCCGCTGCCGCACACGATATCGGCGGCGACGTCACCAAATTGACAGCGCTGGCCGATGCTATCGTCGCCGATGCCGCGCGAGATTGCCTTCATCCGAGCGGTCGCTGGCAGCGGGCACCCGACGACGATCGGATCGACGGCTCGTTGCTGTTAGCCGCGTTACGCGGCGCGGTCCCCGCCGACGACCCGCGCTCCGTCGCCACGTATCGGGCGGTCGGCGAACACCTGTCTCGCGATTACTACGTGTACCGATTCCGGCCGCAACGCGGCCTGGGTTCTACCGACAGCGCATTTGTGCTGTGCGGCTTCGTCATGGCGATGGCCGCACTTCAGCAGGGAGAGGTTGTGCACGCTTTCCGCTACTTCGAACGGAATCGGGCCGCTTGCGGCCCACCTGGCATCTTCTCGGAGGAATACGACATCCGGCAGCGCCAGATGCGAGGCAATCTGCCGCAGGCATTCGTACACGCGTTGATGTTCGAGGCGTCCAGCAGACTTGCGGATTTCGGCAATAGCTCGTCTACGGAAAGGAGAATGCCGTGACTGTCTCAAATTCCGCGCCGACGGTGGTGGTCACCGGAGCCAGCGCCGGAGTCGGCCGTGCCGCTGCCCGCGAATTCGGCAAGCGCGGCGCGCGGGTCGCGTTGCTCGCACGCGGGCGGGCCGGGCTGGATGCGGCCGCAGCCGAGGTCGAGCGAGCCGGCGGGCGGGCGTTGGCGATACCGACCGATGTGGCGAACGTCGACGAAGTCGACGCCGCGGCAGATCAGGCGGAGCGCGACTTCGGCCCGATCGACATCTGGGTGAACGTGGCCTTCACGTCGGTGTTCGCGCCCTTCCACGAGGTTTCGCCCGAGGAATACCGCCGCGCCACCGAGGTGACCTACCTCGGCTTCGTGTACGGCACCATGGCGGCGCTGCGCCGGATGCGCCCCCGTGACCGCGGCACGATCGTGCAGGTCGGATCGGCGCTGAGTCACCGCGCAATACCGCTGCAGTCGGTCTACTGCGGCGCAAAACACGCGGTCAACGGTTTCACGGAGTCACTGCGCACCGAGCTGCTGCACGACGACAGCAACGTCCACGTCACCGTCGTGCAGATGCCGGCGCTGAACACCCCGCAGTTCTCCTGGGTGTTGTCCCGGCTCCCCCATCATCCGCAACCGGTGCCACCGATCTACCAACCGGAAGTCGCGGCGCGTGGCATCTGTTATGCGGCAGAACATCCCAAGCGCAAGGAGTACTGGGTGGGTGCCAGCACCGTCGCGACCCTGTTGGGCCAGCGGCTCTTTCCCGCCGTGCTCGACCGATATCTGGCTAAGACCGGCTACTCGTCGCAGCAGACCGATCAACCGAACTCCGGAGCAGCCAATCTGTGGCAGCCATTGGACGACGCGGATGGCAAAGACTATGGCGCGCACGGGATTTTCGACGGCCGATCGCATTCGGTGAGTCCCCAATGGTGGTTGCGGGAGAAAGCCAAGCCGCTAGCTGTGGCGGCCGCCGTCGCCTTGGCCGGCATCGTCGGCGTCGCCGCCCGGCGCTGACCGCGTTACCGATACTTCCGTAGGATGGAGTTCACGGTGTCGTTGCGCCGCAGCGCTGTTGACAATCAGCACACCAAGGTGGTGGATGAAACATGCTTGCAGTTCCGGTGAAACGCGTTCTCGCCGCCGGCGGGTTCGCGAGCGCGATCGCCATGTCGCCTCTGTTGGGGCTGGCGGTCGTCGGCGCTTCGGTCCACATCACGGCCGACGACTGCCCGCCCGGCCAGTCCAACGACGTGTACACCAACGGATGCGTACCGGACGTGGCGCCCGGGAATGGTCCGCTCACCGAACGGGAAAGCAGTCAGCCCGGCGGGGGCTACGTCGGGCCGGCCATCCCGGAGGCCACCAACGCACCCAGCGAGCAGACCATCACCGCGTGCAACGGCAGCGCGCAACCCAACTGCCAGGAGCAGAACTTCTACGGCCCGCAGCCGGTCCCCAACCCCGATTCGACCATCACGTCAAGCCCGTAGCGCAGAGCACGCGGCCCCACGTCACCTCCGCACCCCCCGGCCGGTTCGCCGTGCCACCGCGAACCAGCCGGTGCCGAGCAACGCGACGGCGGCCCCGACGGCAGCCAATCGCCTGCTGCGCGAAGTCGCCGCGTCGCCGTGGCGGTCACGTGCGTTGCCGGGCAACGTGGCTGCCAATGCGGACGCGGTGTGCACCGCCACCCGATCGCCGGTCAGTTCGCGGATCTGGGTGCGGCAGCTGAATCCGTCGGCCACCACCAGGGTGCCGGTGCCGGCGGCGCGGATCGCCGGCAACAGCTTGTCTTCCGCGCATGCGACCGACACGTCGTGGTGTCCCCGCTCGAACCCGAAATTACCTGCTAACCCGCAACATCCGGCATCCAGCACGTCGGCGTCGATGCCGCCGGCGGACAGCGCCGCCTTGTCCTTGTCCATGCCGAGGATGGCGTGCTGATGGCAGTGCGGCTGCACGATTGCCTGTCGCTTCATCGGCGGCGGGCTCCAGTCGGGTGCCCGTTCACGCAGTATCTCGCCGAGAGTGCGCGTCAGCGCGGCGAGCCGGTGCGCGTCTTCGTCTCCGTCCAGCAGCTCCGGCATGTCCGACCGGAACACCGCCGCACAGCTGGGTTCCAGCACGACCACCGGGATACTCTGGTGCAGCGCGGGTTTCAGGGCATTCAGCGTGCGCTGCAGCATCTTCTTGGCGATCTGAAGCTGGCCCGTCGAAATCCAGGTCAGCCCACAGCACACCGCCTGCTCCGGTACGCGCACCTCGAATCCGGCCGATTCCAGAACGGCGACCGCGTCACGGGCGATGCCGGTGTCGAAGTTGTTGGTGAAGGTGTCCGGCCACAGCACCACCGGACCACGCTGTGCGGGGCCGGCCGACGGCGGCCGGTCCTTGAACCAGGCGGTGAATCTGCGCTTGGCGAACCGCGGAATGTCGCGCTGGCGATCGATGCCGCCAAGTGCCTTGAGCGCTAACGAGACTCCGGGAGTGTGCGCCACCGCGTTCAGCGGACCCGGCGCGATCGCGGCGAGCCGCGCCAACAGCGGAAGCCATCCCATCGAGTAATGGGCCATCGGACGCAGCCGCCGCTTGTAGTGGTGATAGAGGAATTCGGCTTTGTACGTTGCCATGTCGACGTTGACAGGGCAGTCGTTGCGGCAGCCTTTGCAGGCCAGGCACAGGTCGAGGGCGTCGCGCACCTCGGTGGAACGCCAGCCGTCGGTGATCACGTCGCCCTGCAGCATCTCGAACAGCAGCCGCGCCCGGCCCCGGGTGGAGTGCTCCTCCTCGCCGGTGGCGCGGTAACTCGGGCACATCACGCCCGACTCCTCGCCGCGGCACTTGCCCACGCCGACACACCGATTCGCCGCGCGGCTGAACCGATGCTCGTCGTGCGGGTAGGCGAACTGGGTTTCCGGTTCGGCCGGGCGGTAGTCGGCGCCCCACCGCAAGTCGCGGTCGAGCGGCAGCGCGCGGACGACCTTGCCCGGGTTCATCCGGTTGCCCGGATCGAACAGATCCTTCAGTTCCTCGAACGCGCGAACGACGCGGTCGCCGAACATGATCGGCAGCAACTCGCCCCGGGCCTGCCCGTCGCCGTGTTCACCGGACAGCGACCCGCCGTAGTCGGTCACCAGATGCGCGGCCTCCTCGGCGAACGCGCGGTAGCGGGCGATACCGGCAGCGGTACGCAGGTCGAACGGGATCCGCACGTGCACGCAGCCCTGCCCGAAGTGCCCGTACAGCGACGCACCGGAGTACCCGTAGCGGTCCAGCATCTGCTGGAAGTCGCGCAGATAGTCACCGAGCCGATCGGGCGGCACGGCCCCGTCCTCCCATCCGGCGTGCGTGTCGGGACTGTCCGGCGGGTGGGCCGTGGCACCCAATCCCGCTTCGCGCGCCTTCCACACCTGCTCTTGGTGCCGGGGATCCTCGAGGATCTTCGTGTGCTGCGCGGCCCCGCGGCGAAGGTCGGAGATCATCTCCTCGGCCTTGCCCGATGCCTCGTCCTGGTCGTCGCCGTTGATCTGCACCATCAGCCACGCGTTGCCCTCGGGCAGCTCCTTCAGCGCGGCTTCGGCCAGATGTTGGGAGTGCTCCAGCTCGGTGAGCTGACGGTCGAAACCCTCCAGGGCCGCCGGTTGGTGGTCGAGCACCGCGGGCACGGCGTCGCCGGCGGCGCCCAAGCTGTCGAAGCCGAGCAGGGCGAGAACGTGCGCAGCCGGCCGCCGCACGAGTGAGATCTCGGCGCGAAGCACCGTCACCAGTGTGCTCTCGCTGCCCACCAGCAGACCGGCGACGTCGAACCCTTTCTCGGGCAGCAACGAATCGAGGTCATAGCCGGACACGCGGCGCGGGATGTCGGGATAACGGGCCCGGATGTCGTCGGCGTATTCGTCGCGGATCCTGCGCAGTCCCCGGTAGATATCCGCCCTGCGGCCGCCTTCGTCGACGATCTGCTGCCACAAGTCGTCGGGGGTCGGCCCCACCCACATGCGCAGGCCGTCGTAGGTGAGCACCTCCAGCCGGCGCGCCGAGTCGACCATCTTGCCGTACGCCTGTGCGGTGGCCCCACACGAGTTGTTGCCGATCATCCCGCCGATGGTGCAGCTCACATGCGTCGACGGGCGCGGCCCCACCATCCAGCCGGTATCGGCGAGGTGGTCGTTGAGCGAATCCAGCTTGATACCGGGCTCCACCACCGCGACGCCCTTGTCGGCGTCCACCGACACCACCTGAGTGCAGTACTTGCTCCAATCCAGTACTACGGCGGTGTTGCAGCACTGTCCGGCCAGGCTGGTTCCGCCACCCCGCGACAACACCGGGACGTTGTGGTCTCGGCAGACGTCGATGGCCGCCGCGGCGTCGTCGACAGACGTCGGGACCACCACACCGATGGGGATCTGGCGGTAATTCGATCCGTCGGTCGAGTAGGTCGCGCGCGAGCCCCGATCGAATCTCACCTCCCCGTCCACGCGTCGTCGCAGGTCGTCGCGCAACTGGTCGACCGCGTGTCCGGTGGCGCCGAAGCCAACGGGGAGCGAGACGGTCACGAGAGCCTCCTGAATTCGCTGTTTCACACGCGCCGAACTTGGGAAAACCTTTGCACGGGCGCAACTAATCGTTGTCGGAGTGCCCGCAACAGCGGAAGGGAAAACATGTCTCAGGATGTCGCCGATTTCGTGTTATCGCGTCTGCGCGACTGGAAGATTCGGCACGTGTTCGCCTATCCGGGCGACGGTATCAACGGGCTGCTCGCCGCCTTCGGAAGAGCCGACAACGACCCGCAGTTCGTTCAGGCTCGCCACGAAGAGATGGCGGCATTCGAGGCGGTCGGATACGCCAAGTTCACCGGACAAGTCGCGGTCTGCATGGCGACGTCCGGACCGGGTGCAGTGCACCTGCTCAACGGGCTCTACGACGCCAAACTGGACCACGTGCCGGTGGTCGCCATCGTCGGGCAGACCGCACGCAGCGCGATGGGCGGGCACTACCAGCAGGAGATCGACTTGCAGAACCTCTTCAAGGATGTCGCCAGCGACTACCTGGTCGAGGTGAACGTGGCCAGCCAGCTACCCAATGCGCTGGACCGCGCGATCCGGACCGCCGCGACGCGACGGGCACCCACCGCCCTGGTGATTCCGTCCGACCTGCAGGAAGAGAAGTATTCACCGCCCGGGCACGCGTTCAAAGAGGTTCCGTCGAGCCCGCCGAGCCCCGGCCAGCCGGTGCTGCGGCCCGACGCAAACCAGGTCTCGAAGGCCGCCGAGATCCTCAACTCGGGATCCAAGGTCGCGATGCTGATCGGCCAGGGCGCCCGCGCCGCTGCCGAGCAGGTGCGTACCGTCGCCGACCTCACCGGTGCCGGGATCGCAAAAGCGTTGTTGGGCAAGGACGTACTGGGCGACGACCTGCCCTATGTGACCGGCTCGATCGGCCTGCTGGGCACCCGCCCGAGCTGGGAGCTGATGCGCGACTGCGACACCCTGCTGATCGTCGGGTCGAACTTCCCGTACACGCAGTTCCTTCCCGAGTTCGGCCAGGCGCGGGCCGTCCAGATCGACTCGGACGGCTCGATGATCGGGATGCGCTATCCGACCGAGGTCAACATCGTCGCCGACGCATCGGCTGCCCTCGACGAGCTGATTCCACTGCTGCAGCGCAAGGGCGACCGGTCCTGGCGGGAGACCGTCGAGAAGAACGTCGCCAGATGGTGGGAAACCATTGAGCGACAGGCAATGTTGTCGGCCAAGCCCGTGAATCCGATGCGAATCGCCTGGGAGCTGTCGTCGCGGCTCCCCGACAACGTGATCGTCAGCGCGGATTCCGGCTCGTCGACCAACTGGTATGCGCGCTGCCTGCGCTTCCGCGACGGGATGCGCGGATCGTTGTCCGGCACGCTTGCCACCATGGGCCCGGGTGTGCCGTATGCGATCGGGGCCAAGTTCGCCCACCCGGACCGGCCGGTAATCGCGATGGTCGGCGACGGGGCGATGCAGATGAACGGCCTCGCCGAACTGCTGACGATCTCGCGCTACCACTCGCAGTGGTCGGACCCGCGCCTGATCGTCTGCGTCTTCCACAACAACGACTTGAACCAGGTCACATGGGAGCTGCGGGCAATGGGCGGGGCTCCCAAATTCGAAGAGTCGCAGGTACTTCCGGACGTGTCATACGCCGACGTGGCGCGTGCGATGGGATTGAACGCCGTCGCGGTCGACGATCCCGAGCATGTCGGTGCGGCGTGGGACCAGGCGCTGGCAGCTGACAGGCCGACGGTTCTGGACATCCGCTGCGATCCGGAGATGCCGCCGATCCCACCGCATGCCACGTTCGAGCAAGGCAAGGAGCTGATGTCGTCGATCCTGAAGGGCGATCCCGAAGCGTGGCACTTGATGGTGCAGGGAGCCAAGGCCAAGGCGCAAGAGTTCGTCCCGCACCGGAACTCGTGACCGTGAACTGGCTGTCGGTGGCACGCGCCGGCCACGGCGCCGCCGTACTCGCAGCGCCCGACGCATTCGCTGGTCACTTCGGCGGGATGGAGCCGGCCCCGGGAACGCGGCGGGCGATGCAGATCCTGGGCGGCAGGCAGTTG
>JBAPQQ010000229.1:0-1763 GCA_049280695.1 Mycobacterium sp. | reverse complement strand
CCGGTCTTCGGGTCGGTCAGGTCCGCGTGGGTGATGTGCCACTTGCCGTCGTAGTGCGTGTCGTAGCCCGCGGCGCGGAACCAGTTGCCGAGGGTGGGCACTTCGCCTCTGCGGAGCCAGCGCATTCGGGAGTCGTCGAAGACCTTGCCGATGCCGTCGGTCTGGGTGACGCCGTGCAGGTCGGGGTAGTGGCCGGTGAAAATCGTTGGGCGACTGGGCACGCAGGCCAGCGAGCCGGTGTAGTGCCGCTGAAAGCTCACCCCGTTCTCGTCGAACCATTTGCGCCCGGTGAGCGTGCGGTCGCGCCACGCGAGCACGTCGGGCGCCTCGTACGGCGGGATCGCGCGTTCCTCGTCGGTCATCACGACGATGACGTCGGGTGCTTCAGACACGGGACTTCTCCATTCGGTCGGCAAGGCCGGCGAGCATCACTTCGGACTGTCGTGCCAAAACGCGGCACAGCACTCGTTCGGCGAGTTGTTGGGTTGGGCGAGAGCTGATTTCGACGGTGCTGGTGACGGTGACGTCGGTGCCGCCGCGGGTCGGATGCAGCGTCCAGCGGTTGGCCACCCGGCGCAGGCGCTTGGGCAGGCCTTCGATGTCGTAGGCCAGGGCGTGCGGCGGGTCGAACTCGGTGATGCGCTCGACGAGCGTGTTACGGCCGGCCTGGATGCGCCGGGTGGTGCCGTGCGGTTGGCCGTCGGGTCCGTGGGTCAGGATGCAGGAGTGGTCGACGTTGCCGGCCCATGCGCTGATCGAGCCGAAATCGGCCAGGACGTCCCAGATGTCGTGCGCGGCAGCCGCGACGGTGCGGCTGCGGTGGGTGTAGGCCACCCGGTCACGTTACGTGCTGACTGGTCCGCAACGCCCGGTAATGGTCAATAGCTGCGGTTTCCGTCCGCGATCAGGACGGCGATGCTCGGCTGCGAGCCTTCTCAGCGCACCACGACGGTGTGTTCGCCGCGGACCACGAGCTCTCCGACGACCGGCGCGCCCGGAATCTCTCCCGCGACCAGCAGACCGCCGGAGGTCTGCACGTCGGCGAGCAGCAGCGCTTCCTCCTGCGATATCGCCGACAGGTCGGCGTGTGGCGCCACCCAGTCGAGGTTGCGCCGGGTGCCGCCGCTGACGTAGCCCGCCGCCAGCGCGTCGCGGGCCCCCGCCAGATACGGCACGGCGGCAGAGTCGACGACGGCCGTGACCCCGCTGGCACGCGCCAGCTTGTAAAGGTGCCCCAGCAGGCCGAATCCGGTGACGTCCGTGGCACATTCGACGCCGGCCGCCAGCGCCGCCGCAGCCGCGTGCGCGTTGAGGGTGGTCATCGCGTCGATCGCCTGCGGGAACCGCTCTCCGGTCGCCTTGTGCCGGCTGTTGAGCACGCCGATCCCCAGCGGCTTGGTCAGCGACAGCGGGGTGCCCGGCTTACCGGAGTCGTTGCGCAGCAGGCGCTTTGGATCGGCGATGCCCGTCACCGCAAGTCCGTACTTGGGCTCCGGGTCGTCGACGGTGTGTCCGCCCGCGAGGTGGCAGCCCGCGTCGCCGCACGCGTCCATGCCGCCGCGCAGCGTCTCGGTCGCCAGCTCGAACGGCAGCACGTCGCGCGGCCAGCCCAGCAGGTTCACCGCCACCACCGGCCGCCCGCCCATCGCGTAGACGTCCGAGAGCGCGTTGGTCGCCGCGATGCGGCCCCAGTCGTACGCGTCGTCGACCACCGGCGTGAAGAAGTCGGTCGTCGCGACCAGCGCCATGCCGCCTTCGATGCG
>JBAPQQ010000228.1:0-8816 GCA_049280695.1 Mycobacterium sp. | reverse complement strand
CTGCGGCCGACGGCTTTACACCCCCAGCTGTCGGGGGCCGCCCGAAGCTATCGGGCCATGTCACGCACGGGCTCTGCCGGAGCCGCTTGTTGACGGCCGCACCGAACATGAATGCCGGGCACATTTGCGGGAATTTGCCGCGGTCGACGGCTGTTCAGCTCCGATCGTTGGCCTCATCTAATGTCACCGGAATCGGTTCTGGCTGAACGATTCGCACGTGGCGAGATCGGCGAAACCGGAATACCGGGAGGGGTTAGTCGTTTTGCGCGACAACGCGTGTTCCTGAACGGTCACGGCTGCCGGGCCTGCGGGACATGGACCGCCGGTGAGCCACCCACAGCGGGTGTCTTCCCACCGGGTTGCCGCAAGCGCCCGACCACGGCACCTGGTGACCGGTTGGGTGCTGCACGTCCCGCCGGGAATTCCCGTCGACATCTGGTAGGGCGCGATACTGGTTGTGTGGACGAGGTCGACGCCGCGGTCATCTTCGCGGACCTGGCTGGTTTCATCGCCCTGACCGAGGCGCATGGGGACATCACCGCCGCCGACATTGCCGAGCGGTTCGTTACGGTTGCCGAATCCGTCCTGGGCGTCGGGGACCGGTTGATCAACACGATCGGCGATGCCGTGTTACTCACCTCGCCCGACGCGGTGTCCGGAATCGGAACAGCAGCGTGTCCGGCCGGTCACCGGCCCGCTCGAGGGCCGACAGGATGGCGCGCTGCTCGGCGGTCAGTTGGTCGGCGATGTCACGCCAAGTGGTCACGGTGTCGTCGGTGTCGTCGTGAGGGTGGGCCATGGTCCGGCACGGTACGCCGGGCCGTCGACACCAGGCCGCCGGGCCGCGCTGACCGCTTTGGCAAGGCGATCAGTGCGCGCCGTCACGACTGTTCAACCAGGGCATCCACTTCTCCAGCGGCCTGGACATCGCGGTCGAATCTGAGGAGGGGTTCATCGCCACGATGGTGGCGCGCGGATTCGCGATCGTCGTTACCGACTACGACGGGCTGGGCACTCCGGGCGCGCACACCTATGTGAACCGGGTCGCCGAGGGGCAGGCGGTGCTCGACGCCGCCCGCGCCGCGATGCGGCTGCCCGGCACATCGCTGAACCCCCATGGACCAGTGGCATTTTGGGGGTATTCGCAAGGCGGTGGGGCATCGGCGTCGGCGGTGGAGCTGGCACCGTCGTATGCACCAGAACTCAACGTGGTCGGCGCGTACGCCGGTGCGCCGCCAGCCGATCTCGCCGAGCTCATGCCCTACGCCGACAGCAGTGCGTTGGTGGGTGCGGTCGGCTATGCGATCAACAGCCTCATCGCCGCCTACCCCGAAGCCGAGGCCGCGATCCGCGACAAGCTGACCATCTGCGGCGAGGATCTGCTGACCAAGACCCAAAACCAGTGCCTCGGCGAAACGATCCTCACGTTCGCGTTCCATCACCTGCAGGAGTACTTCACCGAGGACCCGGCCCGAATGATCCACGAGCCGCCGCTGGCCGGGCTGTTCGATCTGCAGCGCATCGGCCGCTACAAACCCCATGCCCCGGTGTTCATCGACATCAACCGCTACGACCCGCCGCGGGGAACTCGCATCGGTCCAAGGCGGCGTGAAGGCGGGCACCTACGTCCACTCCAACAAGCTGACGGTGGATGCCGCGTGCGAGGTGTGGCTGGCGTCCAAACACGCGCTGAAGCCATCGACGCTGAAAGGGCACCGATCGAAGCTGGCGGCCCTGCGTGACGAGCTCGGCCACATCGAGATTCAGAAGCTCTCCAAGGCCGACCTGGACACTTTGGTGGGTCGGTTGCGCCGCGGCGAAGTCGATGGCCGCCGCAAGTGGACACCGCGCTCATGCAACTATCTGCTCTACCTGGCGACGGCGGTGCTCGACGATCAGGTGGCACAGGGCAACGTGGTGCGTAACGTCGCACGCCTGGTGGACCGGGTGGCCGGTGATCCGGCGAAGTTCCGCACGCTGAGCGACGACGAGATGTTCCGCATTCTCGACCATGACTGCCGCGACCGGCACCTGTGGGCGCTGGCACTTTATGGATTACGCCGCGGCGAGATTGCGGGGCTGCGGTGGGCCAACGTCGATCTGGAGGCCAAGACGGTCAGCATCGTGGAGAACCGCGTTGTCCTCGGCAAGAAACGCGTCGAATCGGGCACGCCTAAGAGCAAGGCATCACGCCGGACCCTCCCTGTGCCCGACGACGTGGTCCAGGTCCTCAAGGCTGCTCGCCAGAGGCAGCGGGCAGAACGGTTGCGGTTCGGCGAAGGCTACGGCGGCGGCGAGTACGTGTGCTCGGATGAGATGGGCAACCCGCTGCATCCCGACGCCATCACCTCTCGCTGGCAGAAGCTTCTGGGTGACATGGGGATCGGCTACGTGAGGCTGCACGATGCACGGCACTCCTGCGCAACCCTCATGCACCTTCGGGGTACGCCGATTGCGGTCATCGCGGCGTGGCTAGGGCATGCCAGTGCCGCCTTCACGATGGCTACCTATGCGCACTCGCAGGACGAAGCTCTAAAGGCCGCCGGGAGCAGTTTCGGTCGGGTTGTGACATCCGGTGACACTGAGACCTCCCCTCGGGGGTGACCACCAGAGCGCGTAAGCCTGCCACCAGCACTTATCAGGTAGGGCGGGCGGGACTCGAACCCGCGACCAACGGATTATGAGTCCGCGGCTCTAACCAACTGAGCTACCGCCCCGCTAGGCATCGGCCGAACGTCCATGCTCGTCGGAACGCTCGATTGCAACGCAATACCAAGTCATACCGCAGGATCGAAACGTCCACCACGGCGCCCTGCGGCACCTCCCCGGCACTACGCGGCCGCGCTGATTGGCGAGGGCATTCAGCCCACAGACGCCCGGCGGGAAGGAGCGACACCGGCACGTCCATCGGCCACCTCCGCGTCGTCCGCCGTGGACGCCGAGACCTGTCGGGCACCTGCCCTGCGGGTCAGGTAATCGATCTGCAAGTAGATCGCGTACAGAACCAGCGGAGGCAGCACTATGAACGGACTGTTCTCGCCGACGAACTTGAACCACAAGCCATACGCCCCCTGCCCGATGTCGCCGAACCCCGCGCGAACCTCCGAGACGAAATAAACGCTGGTGGTCGCATACAACATGCTGATTCCCATGAACGCCAGCCACAAGTTGCGTATCCGCGACTCGTCCGACAACCCGGTCCGGATCAATCGCGTCCACGCCACGATCACGACTGTGCCGGCAGCGATGGCGACACACTCCAATCCGAACATGAAGGTGCTGTCGCTGCCGTATCGACTGTCGGCGAGCGCGTACTGCCACCACAGCCACTTCCACCCCGGATCCGACGTCGGTTCCCACAGCCCGAAGGGATGCCCGATCAGGAAGGGCAGTTCATAGGTGATTTGGCTGAACGCCGTGTACGGCAGCCAGACCAATGTCAGTTCGGCGGCTTTCTCGAGGCGGGACCGCTGTTCTCCCGGGGCGTCCCACCAGATGACGAAAAACAGCAGGACGACCGGGATGCCGAAGAGCATGTTGGCGACGACGTCCACGGTGAATGTCGGCGGGATCAGACCGACGCCGACACCCATCGTCATCGCCACGAAGACCAGTGCAGTCCAGACCAAGACGCCGAAATAGATCCTGAGCCGGTGCGGGGCGAACGGCCGGGCAAGGTTGTGTTCGCGCTCGATCACTACGCGCAGCCTTTCGATGAGCTGAAAATGGCATTCCGCTGGGAATTTAGCGCTTACGAGGCGAGCCGGTCAATGCTCACTCGTACTCCGTGCAGCCGTTGGCCATGATCCGGTACCGCTGGGTCCCCTGCTCCACCCGCGGCGCGTCGGCGGCCATCGCGACCGCGATCTTGTTGGCAGCGTTGCGCATGACATCGAACGTGATCTCCACCGCCTCGGCATCGCCGAAATGCGTCCGAATGCCCGCACTGACCGATGGCGCGATGTTCCCCGGCGACCAGATCAGCGCGTCGACATATCGCAGCGCCGCCTTGTGCGCGTCGGTCAAACGAGAAGACGCCTCATACAACGAGATGTCGCCGTAGAGGTCCTCCGACCCGCCGGCCTCCAACGCTGTGGCCTCCCGCAGCGAGTTGCAGAGCCGGCAGTGGTGCTGCCCGGCTCCACGCAACCGCACGATCTCCGATGTGACCGAATCCAGAGCGGTCGCGCGCGCGACGGCCGGCAGGAACCCGTTGAAGACCGCATCGGCCGGATCCGTCGTGCGGTCCCACTCCAGCGACGGCAGCGCCGCTGGAAGACCAACCGCGTCGAGCCCCGCCAGCACCCGCGGCGCGAAGTCCGCGATGTACGTCAGCACCACCGCCCCGAACGCCTCCCCGCCGAGCGCCGACAGAAGCCGCTCCCGCTGAGTGTCCGAGATTCCGGTCACGTCGACGCTGAATTGCTCGGCGAACTCGACAACCGCAGGCGCCGAACAAGGTTCGTCCGGAGAGCCAAGTGCCGGGAGCCGCAGCACGGAAGCACACGTCTGCCGCACCAGCGCGTTGATCTGCCCCAACGACCCGTCCGGTGACAGCGCGATCAGCCGCGCCAGCGATGAGATCACAGAAAGACGCTACTGCGCCTGGCTCACGCTGGACATGTAGAAGTCGGGAATCATCAGCGGCGGCATCGCCGCCCGCGAGGCCCAGTCACCCCACTCGCGTGGCAGCGTCACCTCCGTCGCCCCCACCGCGGTGGCCCGCCCCAGCAGATCCAGCGGGCTCTCGTTGAACCGGAAGTTGTTCACCGCGGCCGACACCTCGCCGTCCTCGACCAGGTACACCCCGTCCCGAGTCAAGCCGGTCAGCAGCAGGTTCGTCGGATCGACCGTGCGGATGTACCACAGCGTCGTCAGCAACAACGCCCGCTCGGTGCCCGCGATCATGTCCGACAGCGGCGCATCCCCGCCCGTCATCACCAGGTTGTCCGCCGGCGCAGCCACTGGCACATCGAACTCCGCCGCGGCCGCTCGTGGATACGCCAGCGCGTTGATCACCCCGTCGCGGATCCAGTCGACGCGGCCGATGTCCATGCCGTTGTCGAACACCGACACCGTGTCCGACGAGAGCGGAGTCGACACGAACGGCCGGCAAAACAGCGGCGCCGCAGCAGGATCCGAGTACAGCGTGACCGGCAACTGCGTCAGCCGCTCCCCCACGCGTGTCCCGCCACCCGGCGCGGAGAACGCGGTGCGGCCCTCCTGCGCACCGCGGCCGTCCATCATCCAGGCCATGTAGATCATCATGTCCGCGACCGTCGACGGCGGCATCAGAGTCGGATACCGGCCGGCCGGCAACGACACGGTCCGCCGCGACCAGCCCAGCCGCGTCGCCAGGTCCGACAACAGTTGATCGGCCGGCACCTCCAGAAAATCCGGTGTCGAAACCCCGGCCCACGCGCTGGCGCCGTCACGCTTGGCGTTGATCTCCACCGATCCCGTCGGCTGCGTGAACCGCCGCCGCAACCCCGTCGACGACGCGAGGAACGTCGTCGCCATCTCGTGGCGGGCGTACCCGTACAGCGTGTCCGGGCCACCGAACCCCCGCGCAAGCGAAGAAGCCAGTGCGCCAAAGACTTCCGCGCCGGTGGCAGGCACGGCCAGGTCCCAGTCGCCGGCGGTTTCCGAGCCGGTGATCAGCGGCGCGCTGTCGCGGGCCTCCGGCATGGCGCGTGCCGCCTGCTCGCTCGCGGTGACCACATCGCGAATCACCGCGGGGTCGACCTCGCCGGTCTGCACCGAGCCCACATGCGCCTTGTCGAAGTCGCGCACGATCGAGATGACCGTCATCGACCGGCTCGACGACACCCCGTTGGTGGTCATCGAACTGTTCGCCCAGCGCAGCGACGCCTCGGCGCGATCGGTGACGATCACGATCGTCTCGTCGGCCCTCGACGCCTTCAGGGCCTCATCGACCACCTGCTGCGGAGCGATCAATGCCCCGCCTCCGTGGTGGTGTTCAGCACCCGCACGCCGCGGAACAGCGCCGACGGGCACCCATGACTGACCGCCGCCACCTGGCCCGGCTGCGCCTTGCCGCAGTTGAACGCGCCGCCCAGCCGCCACGTCGACTCCCCGCCGACCGCCTCCAGCGACCCCCAGAAGTCGGTGGTGGTGGCCTGGTAGGCGACGTCGCGCACCTGGCCCTCGAGCTCGCCGTCGCGGATCGACCAGAACCGCTGCCCGGTGAACTGAAAGTTGTAGCGCTGCATGTCGATTGACCATGACTTGTCGCCGACGACGTAGATGCCGTTCTCCACCCGTGCGATCAGGTCCTCGGTCGACAGGTCCTCGTGGCCCGGCTGCAGCGACACGTTGGCCATCCGCTGGATCGGCACGTGGTGCGGCGAATCGGCATACGAGCAGCCATTGGACCGCTCGACGCCCAGCCGCGGCGCGAACGCGCGGTCCAGCTGATAGCCGACGAACATGCCGTCGCGCACCAGGTCCCAGTTCTGTGCGGCCACGCCCTCGTCGTCGTAGCCGACGGTGGCCAGCCCGTAGTCCACGCAGCGGTCGGCGGTCACGTTCATCACCGGCGAGCCGTAGCGCAGCGCGCCGAGCTTGTCCGGTGTGGCGAACGACGTGCCGGCATAGGCGGCCTCGTAGCCGATCGCGCGATCGTATTCGGTGGCGTGCCCGATGGATTCGTGGATCGTCAGCCACAGGTTGGACGGGTCGATCACCAGGTCGGTGGGTCCCGGCGTGACGCTGGGCGCCTTGACCTTCTCGGCCAGCAGCGACGGAAGTTCGGCCAGCTCGTCGGACCAGTCCCAGATCCCATCGTCGACGACGGCCTCCCAGCCTCGCGCGGTGGGCGGGGCCAGTGTGCGCATCGAGTCGAAGCTGCCCGCGGCGGCGTCGACGGCCACCGCCTCGAGCGTCGGCTGCACCCGCACCCGCTGCTGAGTGATCGACGACCCGTAGACGTCCGCGTAGAACGTCTGCTCCTTGACGCCGTGGAAGCCGGCGGACACGTGGTCGACGCCGTCGGCCGACAGCAGCCGGTCCGAATACCTCTGCAGCACCGAGATCTTCTCGGCTGCCGGGACCCCGAACGGGTCGGTCTGATACGACGACACCCACTCGGCGTCGCGGTACACCGGCTCGTCGGCCAGCCGGACGTTCTCGGCGTTCAACGCCTGCAGCGTGCGGGCGACCTGTACCGCACGGCGCGCGGTGTCGGCGGCCACCTCGGCGGTGAGCTCGGCGTGCGACGCGAACCCCCAGGTCCCGTCGACGATCACCCGGACCGCCAGCCCCACCTCCCGGCCGATCACCGACGTCTCCAGCATCGCGTCGCGAAGATGGATCACCTCGGTGACGATCCGGTGGATGCGCAGGTCAGCGTGGCCGGCCCCGGCCTCGGTGGCCGCGGTCAACGCGGCGTCGGCCAGTTCGCGGCGCGGCAGACTCAAGAAGTCCGCATCGATTCCCCCGCTCGCCACGGGTCCTACCGTAACGGTTGCCCGACGCGCTCAGCCGTCACACCTTGCCGCGAGTTCTGCAGGAGGGCTGCGATTCCCGCGGATTCACGACCCTGGTGCAGATCTCGGCGAGTCGGCCATCCCCAGCACCAGGATCTGCGTCACCTGGCGCGGGTTGAAGTTGTTGTCCGACACCAGCACAACCGATCGGCGGCCGTCGGGCAGCGGCGGGCCCAGCGTGATTCCTTCGAGGTTGTCCAGCGCAGGCACGCCCGCCGTGGTCGACAGGTCGGCCATCAGGGTCTTGCTCATCGGCGGCGACGCGACGTCGAGCAACGACTTCTGTTCGAGGACGTCGCCCGCACCGCCGACCTCGGCCCGGTAGACGCGGGCCACGTTGGACGTGCCGTGAGAGCGCTCGACGGTCAGGAACGTGTCCTCGTCGACGGCGACGAGTGCGGTCAAGCCGGTGGCGTCTCCCGGCGGGGCCGCGATCGGGTCGAGCGGATACGCGTACTGCGCGACGGCGGACCGGCTCGCCAGGTCGAACCGGGTGATCCGGGTCAGTGCGCCCGCGCTGTCGGTGGGCGGCTGGCCGTCCTCGGTCCCGGGGTGTTCCATCGCGGCCCACAGGCTCGTTCCGCTCGGCGTGACGGTCAGCCCTTCCAGCCCGGCGTTGAACCGCGGCGCCAGCGTCGGCGGCAACGCGAACTCGCCGCGATAGCTGCCGTCGAGTCCTGCGATGCGAATCCACGGCTGGTCGCCCTCGCTGGACCAGTACAGCTGCTGGCGTTGCCGGTCGAACGCGATGTCCTCCGGGTCGGCCCGTCCGGTGACGTTCTGCAGGGGGGACGCGCCGACGAAGTCGGCGTGAGTATCGTTGCCGGCCAGCGCGATTCGCATGGTGTAGAACCGGGCGCCGGACTTGTCGTCGGTGATGACGTAATAGACCTGGCGATCGGGGTCGTAGCTGATTCCCGACAGCCCGCCGACCGTGGTGGATCCGAACTGGAATCCGGTGGGGAACGTGGCGGCGCCGGCGAAGGTCAGCAGCGCAGGCTCGGTGTGCTTGCCGACGGGCGCACACGCCGCGATCGCCACGCATACTGCGACGATCGCCCGGCGGACTGCCACGATTTAATACTCGCATGCGCAGGCGGCGTCTTCGTTCCATCGTCACCGCGTACACGCTGCTGGCCCCGAGCCTGTTCGGGGTCGCGGTGTTCCTGCTGTTGCCGATGTTGGTGGTGGTCTGGCTGAGCCTGCACCACTGGGACTTGCTCGGCCCGATCCGCTATGCCGGACTGGACAATTGGCGAGCGGTGCTCACCGACGGCACGTTCGGCAACTCGCTGCTCGTGACTGGGG
>JBAPQQ010000227.1:0-2079 GCA_049280695.1 Mycobacterium sp. | reverse complement strand
CCTGCGACACGCGATCCGCGAAGGGCGCGAGGCCAATCTGGTGATCTTCGTCGTCGACGCATCAGGCTCGATGGCGGCCCGCGATCGGATGGCCGCGGTGAGCGGGGCGACGTTGTCGCTGCTGCGCGACGCGTACCAGCGCCGCGACAAGGTCGCGGTGATCACCTTCCGCGGCGCCGATGCCCGGGTGCTGCTGCCGCCGACGTCGTCGGTGTACGCGGCATCGCGCCGGCTGGCCCGATTCGACACGGGCGGGAAAACTCCTCTGGCGCAAGGGCTTCTGGCTGCACGTGACATGGTGGTCAGGGAGCGGCTACGTGAGCCGGCGCGGCGCAGCCTGGTCGTCGTGCTGACCGATGGCCGCGCGACCGGCGGCCTCGACCCGGTGGAGACGGCCGGGCGGGCCGCGGATCTGCTCGTGGCCGAAGGCGTGTCTGCTGTCGTGATCGACTGCGAAACCTCCTGGCTGCGGCTTGGATTGGCGGAGCAGCTCGGGGTCCGGCTCGGCGCGCCGACGGTGCGGTTGGCGCAGCTGCGGGCCGACGCCCTCACCGAGGTCGTGCGCGGCGCGGCCTGAGAAGTCCTCTGAGAAGGAGACATAATGCCGCAGGGCCGGCCGGTCACGGTCCCCGAAGACGGGCTTACCACCCGTGGTCGCCGGCAGAAACCCCTGCTCGCGGTGCACACCGGAGCGGGCAAGGGCAAGTCGACGGCCGCGTTCGGGATGGCGCTGCGGGCGTGGAACGCCGGGTTGTCGGTCGCGGTCTTCCAGTTCGTCAAGAGCGCGAAGTGGAAAGTCGGCGAGGAGATTGCTTTTCGCGAACTCGGCCGCGTGCACGACGAGCGTGGCGTCGGCGCGGCGGTCGAGTGGCACAAGATGGGTGCGGGCTGGTCGTGGGCCCGCAAGACCGGCACGGTCGACGATCATGCCGCCGCGGCGGCCGACGGCTGGGCCGAGATCACGCGACGGCTGGCCGAGCAGCGCCACGACTTCTACCTGCTCGACGAATTCACCTACCCGATGAAGTGGGGATGGGTGGACGTCGACGACGTGGTGGCGGTTCTCGCGGCACGGCCAGGCAGCCAACACGTTGTGATCACGGGACGCAACGCACCGCAGCAGCTGCTGGATGCCGCCGATCTCGTCACCGAGATGGCCAAGGTGAAGCACCCGATGGACACCGGCCGCAAAGGTCAGAAGGGCATCGAGTGGTGACACCCCCTCTTGCCGCGAGCGTGCGTGTCGTGCCGGTGACACGCCGCGCGAGTTGGCATTCGACGCACGCTCGCCGGCGAGGGTGAGCAGGTGAGCACGCCCGCCGTCGTCATCGCCGCACCCGCGTCAGGTAGCGGAAAGACCACCGTGGCAACGGGTTTGATCGGGGCGCTGCGGCGCGCCGGCCACACCGTCGCGCCGTTCAAGGTCGGCCCCGACTACATCGATCCCGGCTACCACACGCTGGCCGCCGGCCGCCCCGGCCGCAACCTGGACCCCGTGCTGGTCGGCGAGCACCTGATCGGCCCGCTGTACCGGCACGGGTGCACCGGCGCCGGCATCGCCGTGGTGGAGGGCGTGATGGGTCTGTTCGACGGGCGCATCGACGAACACGCCCGCGGTTCGACCGCCCATGTCGCCACACTCCTCGGCGCACCGGTGATCCTGGTCGTCGACGCGCGCGGGCAAAGCCACAGCATCGCTGCCCTGTTGCACGGGTTCTCGACGTTCGACCCGTCGATCCGGATCGCCGGGGCGATTCTCAACCGCGTCGGGTCCGCCCGCCACGAGGAGGTGCTGCGCCAAGCCTGCGCGCAGGCGGGCACCCCGGTGCTCGGCGCGATTCCGCGTTCCGTCGAATTGTCCGTTCCGTCAAGGCATCTGGGTCTGGTCACCGCCGCAGAGCACGGCACGCTCGCCAGCCGCGCCGTCACCGCGATGACGGATCTCGTCAGCGGGCATGTCGACGTCGCCGGCGTGGCCGCGGTCGCCGCCACCGCAGTCACCGGCCCAGAGTGGGAACCCGCATCCGGCAGCGCACCGGCACCCGTCACCGTCGCCATGGCCGGCGGCAAGGCGTTCAC
>JBAPQQ010000226.1:0-2891 GCA_049280695.1 Mycobacterium sp. | reverse complement strand
AGGCCATAGCCCCGAGCCGGGCGGCATCGAAGATGCCATGCCCGGCAAAGGTACTCACGGCAGAAACTACTCTAAACAGCTATGCAGCCGAGCGAAGTCGTCCTTGTTCCGCGGTCGAGGGCACCCTGGGAAGCCCTGCTGGGTCCGGAGCGATGGGAGATACTCGAGCACACGGTCCAGCTCGGGCAATTGCTCTTCAGTGACAAGGCGATGTGGTGCGTCAATTCGACGGCCGACGGCGGCGGCGTGGCGGAGATGCTGCGCACGATGCTGTCCTACATGCAGGGCGCCGGCATGCAGGCACGGTGGGCGGTGATTGCGGGTGACCCAGAATTCTTCGCGATCACCAAGCGGATACACAACTGCATCCACGGCCGGCCCGGGGACGGAGGTTCGCTGGACGCACCGGAGCGGTGGGTCTTCGAACGGGCGAGCGCGGCCAATTTCGCCGGCTTGAAGAAGCTGATCGAACCTGGAAGCGTCGTCATGCTGCATGACCCGCAGACCGCCGCTCTGGTGCGCCCATTACAGCGGCACGGCTGCACCGTTCTCTGGCGGACCCACATCGGTGCCGAGCACGCCAACGAGTACGTGAATGCGGCTTGGTCGTTCATCGAACCCTACGTTGCCGAAGCCGACGGCCTCGTGTTCTCCCGCTGGATCTACGTCCCGAATGTGTTGGCTAATGGCCCGACGGCGATCGTGCCGCCTTCCATCGACCCGTTCGCGCCGAAGAACCAGGAACTGGATGACGAGACTGTGCGGGCGGTGCTGAGAGCCAGCGGACTGCTCGGTGGAGGGCATCGTGGTGCCGCGCCTGTTTTTCGCCGGCTCGACGGCCGTCTGGCCGAGGTCACCGGCCGTGCGGTTCTCTTCGACGGCGGTCCTCCGGCGGCGCCAGACCGGCCCATCGTGCTGCAGGTATCTCGCTGGGACCGCCTCAAAGACCATCTGGGCGTGATGCAGGCCTTCGCGGACAAAATCGCCGATCGCACCGACGCTGAACTGATGCTCGTGGGGCCCGACGACGAGTTCGTCGCCGACGACCCCGAGGCGTCTGCTGTGCTGAACGAACTCTGCGCCGCGCACGCCGCCTTACCTGGGCCGATTCGTCGACGGATTCACATCGCGTCGATACCGATGGCTGATTCCGACGAGAATGCCGTGATCGTCAACGCGCTGCAGCGGCACGCGACCGTCGTCGTGCAGAAGAGCATCGAAGAGGGTTTCGGCCTGACGGTCACAGAAGCGATGTGGAAATCCCGCCCGTTGATCGCTTCGGCGGTCGGCGGGCTTCGTGAGCAAGTCACCAAGGAAACCGGTGTGCTGCTGCGCGATCCGCACGATCTCGACGAGTTTGCCGATACTGCTATCGAACTGCTCGACGACCGCGAGCGTGCACAAACCCTCGGCGATGCCGGCAGACAATTCGTCTTCGACAACTTCCTCCACGATCGCCACTTCCGCCAATATGTCGGCTTGGTTGCGCGCATGGCAGCCGCATCGGGGAGCGCCTGACGCTATGCCGGCGGGATGTCCACCCGGCGCACCACGCCGTCGACCGCGTCGGCCGCCTCGATCTCACCGCGCGTCACGCCGAGGATGAACAGCACCGTGTCCAGATAAGGGTTGGAAAGCGACGCGTCGGCGACTTCGCGCAGGGCCGGCTTGGCGTTGAACGCGACACCCAGTCCGGCCGCCGCCAGCATGTCGATGTCGTTGGCACCGTCGCCCACGGCCACCGTCTGCTCCATCGGCACGCCGACCTGCTGCGCAAAATCCCTCAGCGCCTTGGCTTTTCCCGGCCGGTCGATGATCGGGCCGACGAGCCGCCCGGTCAGCACACCGTCGACAACCTCCAACTCGTTGGCCGCGACGAAGTCGAGCATCAACTCGTGCGCCAGCGGGTCGACCACCTGGCGGAAGCCCCCGGACACCACCCCGCAGTGAAACCCCAAGCGCCGCAAGGTACGCAACGTCGTCCGCGCCCCGGGTGTGAGCTCCAGCTCGCCGGCGACTTCCTCGAGCGCGCTGGCGGACAAGCCTTTCAACGTCGCGACACGCTGGCGTAGCGATTCGGTGAAGTCGAGCTCTCCGCGCATCGCCGCGTCGGTGATCGCGGCCACCGCGTCGCGGGCACCGACCCGGTCGGCCAGCATCTCGATGACCTCTTGCTGAATCAGCGTCGAGTCGACGTCGAACACGATCAGCCGCTTGGCCCGCCGCTCCAGGCTGGTGCTCTCGAGCGAAACGTCGACCTTCTCGTCGGTGGCGACGCGGGCCAGCGCGGTCGGCAGCTCGGCTGCGCGCTCGGCAGGCACCGACACCCGAAGTTCCAGGCCCGTCACGGGATAGTCCGAGACTCCGCGGATCGAGTCGATGTTGACGCCCAGCGAGGCGAGTTCGGTGGCCAGCGCGCTGAACGCCCGGGCCGTGACGGGCCGGCCGAGTACGACGACCGTGTGCGTGGACGGATCGACGATGACCGGCAGGTTGCGGCTGCGCTCGACCGAAACGTCAAGGCCCACATCGTGGATCGCCCGGTGCACGTCTTCACGCAGCGACCGGCCGTCGGCGACGTCCTCGGTACACGTCACCAGCACACCCAGCGTCAGATGGCCGCGGATCACCACCTGCTCGACGTTGAGCAACGCGACGTCATAGCGGGAAAGCACTTCGAACAGCGCGGAGGTCACACCGGGCTGGTCGACCCCTGTGACGGTGATCAGTATCGAGACCGTTGCGCCGCCGTCGGGCACGCCGCTCAGTCCCGGTCGGGTGCGGTGCGCAGCGGTGTGGGTGTGTCTGTCTCGAGTTTCTTCTCGCGGTGGCCGCCGACGTGGGATTCTGCGCGCATGCGTTCGATCATGTGCGGGTAGTGCAGCTCGAAA
>JBAPQQ010000225.1:0-1711 GCA_049280695.1 Mycobacterium sp. | reverse complement strand
GAACGTAATCATCGAACGCCTCGGCCGTAGCCCACTTGGGATGGTAGTCCAGTTCGGTCTTCATCCGGGTGGTATCCATCACCCTGCCGAAACTCAAGTAGTTCAGCTGCTCGCGATTGATCTCGGTGTAGTTGTTCAGCCGCCTGAGCGAATCGACTGCCCAGACACCGAATCCGGGCACCGGCAGCGCTATCCGGCCTGCTCTGCGGATGGCCTGCGACATCATGATGATGCCGTCGGCGCCGATGTTGAAGGTGCCGGCCTTGCCCGCCATCGTGCCGCGCTCCAGCGCGCCCAGCGCGTCTTGCTCGTGCAGCAGCTGCAGCCGGGCGTCGCGGCCGAGGACGGTCGGAACCAGCGGCCCGGCCAGATACCGGGACAGCGCCGTGTCCATGGCCGGGCCGATCAGGTTGGCCAGACGCAGAATCGTCACCGCGATGTCGGGCCGGCGGCGACCCAGCCCGCGCGCGTAGCCCTCGATGTCCAGGCTGTCCTGGGCGAACCCGCTGCCCAGCGGACGCCGGCTGGTGCAATCCTCGGTGAACACCACCGGATCGCGCGGGCTGGAGCCGTAAACCTCGGAAGTGGACTTGAGCACCACCCGCCGCAACGCGGGCGCCTTCTGGCAGGCGGCGAATAGCTGCATCGCGCCCATCACGTTTAGTTCTTTGAGCGCGGCGCGGCCGCCTGCTCGGGGCGCGTACGACGCTGCCGCCGCATGCACCACGGTGTCGACGTCGTTGTTACGAATCACCTTGGCGATGAACGGATTCCGGATGTCGGCCCGCACGAACTCCGCACGCCCCATCCGCCGCAGCAGATCTTTGCTCGGTGCGATCGCGTCAACCGCGATGACGCGCTCGATCGCCTGGTTGGCCGCCAGCCGAGCGGTTAGATAGCCGCCGAGAAACCGGCAAGCGCCGGTGACCAACACCACCTTGGGCTCGCCCGGGGTGTCGCTGTTCTTCGGGCCGCCGGAATCCATCCTGACAGCCTAACGATCAGTACCGACATGGGAGGCATGTCGTTGGAACGACGCCCGCAACGGCTGGCTACTTGCCGAGTTTCCTGCGCTGCACCCGAGTGCGACGAAGCAGCTTGCGGTGCTTCTTCTTCGACATGCGCTTGCGCCGCTTCTTGATGACTGAACCCATGAACTCCGCTACCTAGCTACCTAGCTACCTACTCCGATGCGTTTCACGCGTGACCCGGCCACCTTACCTGCGGGGGTGTGCCCGAGCGAAAAGCGCCCAATCGCACTCAGCTGACGTCGAAGTAGGAGGTCTCCAGCAGGTCGTGCACCGCCTTGGCATGCACGCGGAACGACCGCCCCACCCGCACGGCGGGCAGTTCGCCGTTGTGAACCAATCGATAGACCGTCATCTTGCTGACCCGCATCAAACTGGCCACTTCGGCAACAGTGAGGAATTGGGCCCTGGGTGCCGGCGCAACGTCGCCGCTGCCCGAATCCCGCTTCGCCGAATCCCGCCCCGATGGGCCGTTCGTTGACGTCATCGCAACCCAATCCTCCCGGCACGGCCAGGGCCAGCGGCTTCCCCTCCGCTGGCACGAACGCGTGCATACACCGAGGAGAATAGCGGTACAGGTGGGGTTACTGCGACGGGTGTTGGCTAATCCGCCGAAAAATTCTCTAACTACTCTGATGTAATTCCTAGCTGGCCAGCGCGGTTTTTCGCGGCCACCACGGCGG
>JBAPQQ010000224.1:0-14611 GCA_049280695.1 Mycobacterium sp. | reverse complement strand
TTCCAGTACAACGGCTCACGGGGACCCGGCACGTTGGAGATCACGATGTTGAACGGCGGCGGCGCACTGGACACGAATCCCGGCACCAATGCCAGCGCCACACCACCGGTCAGGAACCCCGACAGCGCGAGTTGCTGGATCTGCGGCAGCTGGGTGAACACTTTCTTGTTCTCGGTCATCGACTCGTGGATCGCGTCCAGACGCTGTGCGGGGTCGTCGAGGTGGGTGGCCAGGTTGCACAAGATCGTGCCCACCATGTTTCCGCCGCGGTCGGCGTCCTGCTCGGTCCTCAGGCTCACCGGGACCATGGCGACCAGCGGTGTCTCCGGCAGTGCGTTCTGGTCGAGCAGGTATGCGCGCAGGGCGCTCGCGCACATCGCCAGCACCACGTCGTTGACGGTCACGCCGCCGGTGGCCGCCTTGACGCGCTTGAAACGCTCCAGCGACCAGGACTGCGCTGCGACGCGACGCGCCCCGCCGATGCGCACGTTGAACATGGTCTTGGGGGCGCGGAACGGCAGCGTCAGCTGCTGCTCAATCAAGGCGGAGCGCGCCAGCGACAGCGTCGACGGGCCAAGCGCCGCAACGGAACCCGCGGTCCTGGTCAGCGTCTGCAGCCTGGACGGCGCGGGGCCGGACCCCTTCGAGCGCCGCGGCTTGATCGCCCACGTCACCCGCAGCTCGTCGTCGTCGGGGTCGGGGCTCATGGTCTTCTGCATCAGTCGCTGCGCCGAGACACCGTCGATCAGCGAGTGATGAACCTTGACGTAAAGGGCATACCGGCCGTCCTCGAGTCCCTCGACCAGATGCGCCTCCCACAGCGGGCGGTGCCGGTCGAGCAGGGTGCCGTGCAGACGCGAGGTCAATTCCAGAAGCTCGCGGACCCGACCCGGCCTCGGCAGCGCCGAGCGGCGCAGGTGGTACTCGAGGTCGACGTCCTTGTCGTTCGACCAGGCGACGTTGGTGATCCCGCCCAGGAACGCCGGATGCTTGCGGAACGTCGGTTGCACGTCGGTGGCGGTCAGCATCGCCTCGTATGCCTCCCGCACGAATTCCGGTCCGGCGTCCTCGGGCGGCTCGAACAACTGCAGGCCGCCCACGTGCATCGGATGCTCGCGCGACTCGCCGAGTAAGAAGATGTTGTCGAGAGGTGAGATCAACTCCATCGCGCGCCCCATCCCGTAGTTGGCCTTCCCCACCTTTGTAGCCGCGGGCGGCGTCTGATTGTGACGTTTGACGATTCGGGTTTGCTTGCCACTGGCTGCGGGCAGGAACCTCGGATGGGACTACGCGTGGCCGTGACGGGGCCCACCGGCGAAATCGGCATTGCGGCAGTGACGGCGCTGGAACGAGAGCCTGCGGTGGAGACGATCCTCGGGATGGCGCGCCGGCCGTTCGACCCGGCCGCGCACGGCTGGACCAAGACCACCTACCGGCAGGGCGACATCCTCGACCGCAACGCCGTCGACCGACTGGTCGCCGACGCGGACGTGGTGATCCACCTCGCGTTCGTCATCATGGGATCGCGCGAGGAGAGCGCACGCATCAACCTGCAGGGCACGCGCAACGTGTTCGAGGCCGCCGTGGCAGCGGCCCGCAGACGCGAAGAGCAGACAGGCCGGGGCCCGCGACGGCTGGTGTACACGTCGTCGGTCGCCGCCTACGGCTACCATTCCGACAACCCGGTTCCGATCACCGAGGACGTGCCGCCGCGGGGATCACCGGAGCACTACTACTCGCAGCAGAAGGCGGCGTGCGAAGCGGCGCTGGCCGAGATCACCGACGGCTCGCCGCTGGAGGTGTTCATGTTGCGGCCGTGCATCGTCGCGGGACCAAACGCGCCGGCCCTGGCCGATGCAATGCCGTGGAACCAGCTGCCCGCCGCGCTGCGCACGATCACAAGAGCGCTGCCGATGCTCAAACCGGTGGTGCCGGATCCGGGATACCCGTTGCAGTTGGTCCATCACGACGACGTGGCAGCAGCGATCGCGTTGGCCGCCACCGCGCCCGCGCCGCCGGGTGCGTACAACATCGCCGGCGACGGGCTGGTCACCGTGTCGGATGTGGCGAAAGCGCTCGGCGGACGTCCGGTTCGGGTTCCGGGCGCCGCGGCGTCGGCGGCGTCGGCGGCGCTGTCGCGGTTGCCGTTCATTCCGTCGGCTCTCGAGTGGCTGCACGTGGCGCGGACGTCGGTGGTGATGGACACGTCCAAGGCGAAGAGAGATCTGGGGTGGCAGCCGACGTACACGTCGGCGGAGACTCTGGCCGCCCTCGCGGCGCGATGAGCCGCTTGCGCGAAGAGCAAACAGCGGCGATGAGCCGCTACTGCGCCCGCGTCAGCCAGCCTTCCACGGTTGGCCTGTCGCGGGTGTGGGTCAGCATGTGCAATTCTTCGTACAGCGTGCCGCCGGCCAGCTTGTCCTCGGTGAAAATGACCTCCACTTCCCGGACGCCGCGCCGGTAGAAGTCGGTGCGGTCGACTTGCCTGCGCTGCCAGCCCGACTGTTCGGCGATCTCCAGCAGTGCCTGACGGTCGTTCGTCGCGCTCATTTGCGTGCCTCCTGACTGTGACACAGCGCAGGCTATAGCAGCGCCGACGGCGCAGGTTCCCCCGCCCGAGGCCGCTGATAGTTCGCCAAGAGTCCAAGCAGGGGGCCCATCCACCGTGGGTCCCCGCACTCGCCTGCGCTCATGGCCGTTTCGCGGTCGGCCCGCCAACGGTGCAGTTGTTAGTCTCAGACGATCCGAAATCACACTGAGCAGGACGTAGGAGCAGCATGAGCGAGCGCGAACAGGGCGCGCCGGGTCATGTCGGCCCCGAACTACTCACCGAACGCGTCGGGCCGGATCGGCTGGTCGTCGCCCGCGGCTTGTTCGCCGGGCCCAGCCCCAAGGTGCCTGACCAGTTGTACGCGCGGGTGCGGCGCGGCAAGGTTGAGCGCGAACGGCATGCTCTGCACCTCAGGCAGGGCGCGACCGTCGACACCAACACCTACTTCGGCCGGCTGCCGGCCAGCTACTTCCAGCGGTGGACCACCGTCACCGAGGTTCAGCTGAGGCTGACCATCGATACCGCGACGACGGCGCGGTTGCGGTTGAAGGCTTCCGACGCGCACGGCGCCGAACGCACCGTCGCCGGCACGGAGGTGGACGGCGCCGGCACGGCGGTGTTGCCGGCTCGCCTCAACGAGTTCTTCGACGGCGGCGCGCTGTGGATGGAGTGCACGGCCGTCGGCGGCCCGCTGACGATCACCGACCTCGAGTGGACAGCGCCGGCCCCGCCGACGATCCGCCCCGCCGCGATCGCCATCTGCACGTTCAACCGCGCCGACGACTGCGCGGCCACCGTCGCGGCGATCGCCGGGGACAAGACGCTGCTGGCCGGCATCGACGCGGTCTATGTGACCGACCAAGGCACCGACGCCGTCACTACCCGGCCGCTGTTCAACGACGTGGCCGCACAACTCGGCGACAAGCTCGTGTACCTGCGGCAGCCGAATCTCGGCGGCGCGGGCGGCTTTACGCGTGGCCTCTTCGAGGTGTCGAGCATCGCCGACCACGCCAACGTGATCCTGATGGACGACGACATCCTCTGCGAGCCGGAATCGATATTGCGGCTCAACGCTTTTGCGAACCTGACGCCGAGTCCCACTTGCGTCGGCGCGCAGATGTTGTTGCTGAGGAACCCGCGCAAGCTGCTGACCGGTGCCGAAGAGACGGACCTGGTGAAGCTTCGGTCCGGCCGGTGGGTGGCGAACGCACTGAGTTTCTCCGACATGGTGAAGAACCGGCAGGAAAAGCGCGTCGACGCCGAGTACAACGCCTGGTGGTCGTGCCTGATCCCCTCTGAGGTGATCACCGCAGTCGGCCTGCCGCTTCCGCTGTTCTTCCAATGGGACGACATCGAATACGGCCTGCGCGCGCTCGCCGCCGGCTTCCCCACCGTCACCTTGCCCAACGCGGGCGTGTGGCACGCGGAATTCCACTGGAAGGACCGCGACGACTTCACGCGCTACTTCCAGGTACGCAACGCGCTCATCACGTATGCGCTGCGGGGCGAGATCGATGCACGCGCCACCGGCAAGTCGTTGGCGCGCGAGATCGCCCACTACCTCGTGTCGATGCAATATGGCCTGGCGCACACGGTGATACGCGGAATCGAGGATTTTCTCCACGGCCCTTCGATTCTTCGTGACGGCGGGGTTGCGGCGCTGGCCACAATTCGCGAGGAGCGCTCGCAGTTCCCGGAAACCGTGACACAGCCGGCCGCGAAGATCGCCGAGCTCACCGGTGCGGTGCCGCGGGTGCGCCCACGCGGGCATCTGCCGCGCCGGGACAGGCTGGACCTGGTGCTGCTCAAGCGCGCCGTGTACCAGTGGCTCGGGCGCACCATCCCCGGGCCCGTCGCGATCACGTCCGACGACAACGCCTGGTGGCACATCTCGCTGTTCGACCAGGTCGTGGTCACCGACGCGTCGCAAGCCGGCGTTCGCATCCGTCGGCGCGACAAGCGCAAGCTCGTCGCCCTCACGAAGCGAGCAGCCAAGGCGCTGCGGAGATTCCGCGCGCAGGCACCGGCGCTTCAGGAGAAGTACCGCGCCGCGTTTCCCGAGCTGATCAGCCGGGAGAACTGGGTACGGCTGTTCGACAGCTGAGGCCGCTCGTCGAATTCAACGTTATGGCGCGCCCTTCTTCGCACTTTGTCTCCATAACGTTGATCTCGGCGATCAGTGCAGCCGGATCGCGACCTGCTCGTTGTTGCCGGTGTAGCCGAGATACTCGAACGTGCGCGATGTCCGCGCCAGGAACTCCTGGAACGCCTTATATTCGTGGCGTTGCCAGCCCGGGTAGTTGAAGAACTCGTCGAACAGCAGCACCGCGTCGGGGGCGAGGCGGTCGCCGAGCAGATCCAGCACCGTCTTCGTCGACGAGTACAAGTCGGCGTCCAGGTGCGCGAACGCGACGGGTTCGTCGTGCTCGGCCAAGAAGGCTGGCAACGAATCCTCGAACAGGCCCGTCACCAGCGTGGCGCCCGGGATGTCCCGGGGTGGCTGCTGCGCGAATTCGCCTGTCTCGAACCCGGTTCGCCACGTCTCCGGCAGGCCTTCGAAGCTGTCGAACCCGAACACCGCACGATCGCCGGCGACGGTGTCGGCGATGATCGCGAGCGTCGTGCCCGTCGCCACCCCGAACTCCAGCGCCATGCCGGGGCCCTTGATCTCGCCCAGCGCGAACCGCAAGGTGTCGTGGGGATGCCAGAACACCGCGGCCTTCGGCATGTGCTCGAACACGAACGTGGCGGTCTCGTCGGTCACCCGCAGATCCTGCGCGTACCAGATGTCGCGACGGGCCCGGAACTCCAGCTCGTTCTGGCGGCGGATCACCTCGTCGATGCGCGCGCCCACGTCGCCGAGGCGCTCGGTGACGCCGTGCACGAGCCGGTCGACCTCAGCCAAGACCTCGGCATGCAAGTCTTCTCGCGACCGCTGCGAGCGGGCGTGCTCGTCCTCGACCACTTCGGCGACCGCTCGCTGGAGCTTGTCGCGAGCCGCCGTCTTCAGTCGTTCGAACATGCCTTGACCTTACGAGGCGGCGCAGTGGCGCGGTCGATTCCGGGTTACGCTCAACCGGTGCTCACGGATACGCCGGAGGGCAGACGCCGCTTGGGCAGCATCCCGCGTACCGCCGCTCAGACCCGAATCCTCAAGGCCGCCTTGGACTTGTTCGCCGACCACGGAGTCAGCGGGACCTCGCTGCAGATGATCGCCGACGCGGTCGGAGTCACCAAGGCCGCGGTGTATCACCAGTTCAAGACGAAAGAAGAGATCGTCATCGCGGTCACCGAGATGGAGTTGGCGAACCTGGAGGACGCGCTGGAGGCGGCCGAGGCCGAAGACGATCCGCTGCGCGCGCGAAAGGTTCTGCTGACGCGGGTGATCGACACGGCTGTCGAGCGACGCGGCTGGGTGAGGATGCTGCAGAACGATCCGGTCATCGTCCGACTGCTGGGTGAATACGAACCGTTCCGTCAGTTCATCAGTCGCCTGTACGGGATCCTGCTCGACCAACCCGACGACACCGAGGCGCGCATCTCGGCGGCGTTGTTCTCCGGGGCCATCGCCGGCGGCATCGTCAATCCGCTCGTCGACGACATCGATGCGGCCACCCTGCGCGCGGCGCTGATCCAGTTGACCCAGCGCATGCTAAATCTGCCGAGGGATTGATCGACGCCTGGTTACCGGGCTATCCTCGGTGGCTAGCCGATCGGCTATCCCATCCGAATCGAGGTGCGATGCAGATTCTTGCTGAGGCCGAAGACCTACCGAAGACCGCCAACATCAAGACCCAGCTGATCAGCCTGTGGAGCGTGCCGGTGTTCGGGACGGCGCTGGTAGTGGCGTTCGTGGCGTTCCCCGGCTTCTTCCCGCCGATGTCACCGGACATGCCGGCCGATCAGGTCGCGGCGTTTTACCGCGACAACGCCGCGATGATCCGGTTCTCGATGATCACCTTCAACCTCTGCGGGATCATGCTGCTGCCGATGTTCATGGTGATCGTGGTCCAGTTGAAGCGGATGGCCACGCAGAGCCACGTGTTCGCGTACTGCTACCTGACGGCGGCCGTCAGCGGCGCGACCCTGTTCGCGCTCGCCGACATCTTCTACCTCGTCGCCGCCTTCCGGCCCGACCGCAACCCCGAACTGGTGGTGCTGCTCAACGACATGGCTTGGATGATCTTGATCGCGCCGGTGGGCGCGCTCGTCGCGATGAATCTCCTGTTCGCAGCGGCGATCTATTTCGACGACGGACCGAATCCCGTGTTTCCGCGGTGGGTCGGGCATTACGCGCTCGCCACGGCGCTGGCGATGGCGCCGGCGGTCGGCGCGTCCATCTTCCGGACGGGGCCGCTGGCGTGGGACGGCGTCATGTCGTTCTGGCTTCGCAACGGCTCGTTCGCGTTGTTCGTGGTCGTGATGTTCTTCGTGCTCAGAGCGACGCTGCATCGCCAGGCCGTCGAGGAAGGGGCCGCGGACGCGAGGAGCGAAACAGGGGCCGCGCACGCGAGGAGCGAAACAGGGACCGCTCGGTGAGCGTGTCCACCGCCGCGGCGGCCACTGCCGAGTCCGGCGCCAAACCGGCGGGCAAGCGTGACGTGTGGATCGTGTTCTGGATCGTGCCGGCGTTCTACACCGCCTTCGGGGTGATCTTCTTTGCGCTGGCCCGCGTGATGCCGCCACCGCGACCCGATGTCACCACCGATCAGATGGTGAATTTCTTCCACGCGCATGCGACGACGATCCAGATCGGTTTCGGAATCCTGATTCTGATCGTCGGCGGCGCCGGCGTGGCCAACGGCATCGTCATGTACCACATGAAACGGATGTCGGTGGGCTCGGTGCTGGCGTACGCATACATGGGTTCCCTGGCTATCGGCGCATTACCGGGATGCCTGTTGGTGGCGTTCTGCTTCCTGACCGCCGTTTACCGCCCCGATCGCGATCCGCAGCTCCAAGCCCTTCTCTACGACCTCGGGCTGCTGTCTTACGTCGGATCGCTGGGCTGCTTCACGACCGCCTGGTTCGCGCTGGCCATCGCAATCTTGTACGACAAGAACCAGATCTTCCCGAAATGGCTTGCCTATGTGACGATCTGGCAGATCGTCACCGAAGTCATGGCCGTCCCGGTGTTCCTGTCCAAGGCGGGCCCGTTCGCGTGGAACGGCTCGATCGCCTTTTGGGAGGGCACGGTCATCTTCGGCTTCTGGTTGTCGTGCGTGATCGTGTTCCTGAAGAAGGCGAACGAGCTCCAGCCCGCTGACGAAGCGCCGCTGCCATGACGGAAATCGCCACTGCCGAACGCCCACAGGGGATTTCACGCACCGGCCATCTACCCGGCGACGGCCACATGTGGGTCATGGTGCTCGGCGACCTGATCATCTTCGGTGCCTACTTCGTCATCTTCATGGTCCACCGTGCGATGTCACCGCAGGAGTTCTTGGAGTCGCAACAGCATCTGAACCTCAACATCGGTGCGCTCAACACCCTGGTGCTGCTGACCAGCTCGTGGTTCGTCGCGCGCAGCGTGCAAGCCGCTCGCGCCGAGGACCACTCCCGGGCGCTGCGCTTGACGTATTCCGGCGGACTGTGCGGGGTGGTGTTCATCGCGATCAAGGCCTACGAGTGGACGACCGAAGTCGCTCAGGGCTACACGATGCCCAGCAACGGGTTCTTCATGTTCTACTACATGCTCACCGGCGTGCACTTGTTCCATGTCGTGCTCGGGCTGGTGATCTTGGGAGTCGTCGTGCGGGAACTGCGCAATCCGCGACGCCGCCGCGTGTCGATGGCCGAATCGGGCGCCACGTACTGGCACATGGTCGACCTGCTGTGGATCGTCATCTTCGCGCTGCTCTACGTGATGAGGTGAAATCAATGACCGCCGCCCGGACCACGACATACGCGTGGTTGATCCTGTCCGCGATCACGGTCTTGTCGTGGTGGCTGGCGCCGGCCCACGCTCATGGCCATGCCGTCGGTCGCAGCATCCCGATCACCGTCGCAGCCATCGCGTTGGCAATCATCAAAGGCCGCATGATCATTCGGTATTTCATGGAGGTCCGCACCGCGCCACGCTGGCTCAAGCTCGCCACCGACGGATGGCTCGTCGCGCTCGGGGCCGGGGTGCTGGCGGTCTACCTGGTGTGAGCGTGCCACCACATCCCGCCGAGACTGCAACCAGCGCGGTCCGCTCTCGCACTTTCCCGCGCCGGTTGCAATCTCGGCGCACGAAGGCCGGCCTGCGCGTAGGCGTCATGCACAACACGATCAATTCGCGTTATGGCCCAAGACCTTTGGTACACGCCGACTACCTGACCGGGCTCGCCTGCGGCGCGCACTTCTGGGTCGCCGACCATCTGACCTCGGTGCTGCCGCCTTCGATGTGGACCGCCAAGCACGTGGGCGCCGCGCGACTGATTCCGAAGATGGACGCCCATCTCGAGCCGTGGACGATCCTCGGCTATCTCGCCGGCCACAACCGGCTCGGCCGGATGCGGCTGGGAGTGGCCGTGACAGACGCAGGCCGGCGCAACCCCGCGGTCACCGCCCAGGCCGCGGCATCGCTGCACCTGCTTACACGCGGCCGCGCGATTCTGGGCATCGGCACTGGTGAACGCGAGAGCAACGAACCCTACGGGGTGGACTGGTCGAAACCCGTCGGCCGGTTCGAGGAAGCGGTGGCAACCATCCGCGCGTTGTGGAACTCCAACGGAGAGTTGGTGACTCGTGACTCGCCCTACTTCCCGTTGCGCAATGCGACCTTCGCGCTTCCCCCGTACAAAGGGAAATGGCCGGAGATCTGGGTGGCATCGCACGGGCCTCGCATGCTGCGTGCCGCGGGCAGGTTCGCCGACGGCTGGTTTCCGGGGACTACTCGGGCAACCGAGTACGGCGCGCACCTGAACACCGTGCGCTCGGCTGCGTCCGACTCCGGTCGCGACCCGATGCACATCACGCCGGCCCTCATCCGATTCGTCGTCACCGGTCGTTCCCGTCACGAAATCGACGAAGTGGTGAACTCCGACATCGCGAGGATTTTCACGCTCAATTCGCCTGCCGCGGACTGGGCGCGCCACGGCGCACAACATCCGCTGGGCGCGGACTTCACCGGTGTGCAGGATTTCCTGCCGCAGACCATTGACGAGCAGACCGCACTGCGCTACGTCAGGCAAGTTCCGCCGTCACTGGTGCGGGAACTGTTCGCGGTCGGCACACCCGACGAGGTGATCGACCAGATCGCCGAGTTCCGTGACCATGGCTTGCGGCACATCGTGGTGGGCAATGCCGGGGCGATCCAACCAAGCCTGCGCAAGAGCGCCGCAACGACCGCGCCCTACATCAAAGTGGTACGGGGACTTCGAAAGCTGTGATTGTGAACATGGAGCTGCCATGCCGATGATCGACTTGACGTACGTGCGCGGTTCGCTTGACGACGCCGCACTTGCCCGGCTGGCCGACGAACTCGTCACCGTGCTGCTGCGGGCCGAGCGCGCACCGGACACCCCGTTCATGCGGAACAACACCATCGTCTATCTGCATGCGCTCGACCTCGGCGCGCAGTCGGTGGGCGGCCGCGGGCCGGGCGAGCCTCGGTTCCGCGTCGAACTGACGGTGTTCGAAGGCGCGCTGGCGCAGGACCGTCGAGAGCAGCTGGCCGCCGACGTTCACGCCGCAGTGTGCGCCGCGGCCGGAATCGAGCCCGACGGGCCGCGGGCATTCCACGTGTGGACGCTGATTCATGAAATCCCGGAAGGCCATTGGGCCGGCGGCGGAAAGATCATCTACTACCGAAACGTCAAAGGCCTCGTCGCCGACGACGACAGCTGACTAACGTGGCGCAGATGGACGGCGTGGCCGAACTGGTGCCGGTACTGCCCGCGCACCGCATCGACGAAGAGGCTCTCGCCCGCTACCTGCGCGGGCAGCTACCGGACTTCGACGGCCCACTGGAGATCCGCCAGTTTCAAGGTGGGCAAAGCAACCCGACATACCACCTGCGCGCCGACGGAGCCGAGTACGTGATGCGCAAGAAGCCACCGGGCAAGCTGCTGCCCCGGGCGCATGAGGTGGAGCGCGAGCACCGCGTCATGTCGGCGCTGGCCGGCTCGGATGTGCCGGTGCCCCGCATGCGCCTGCTGTGCCAGGACGAATACGTCATCGGCACAGCGTTTTTCGTCATGGATTACGCCCCGGGCCGGATCTTCCACGACCCCGGTCTACGGGACCTCACGCCCACCGATCGCGCGGCGATCTACGAGGACCTCGCGCGCGTGCTGGCGGCGCTGCACCGGGTCGACTGGCGAGCCGCCGGCCTGGAGGGATTCGGCCGGCCCGAGGGCTATATGCAACGCCAGGTCGCGCTGTGGACCAGGCAGTGGGAGGCGGCGCGCGTCGAGGACATGCCGACGATGGACCTGCTGGCGCAGTGGCTGCCCGCGCACCTGCCCGCCGATGACGAGCCGGCGTCCATCGCGCACGGCGACTATCGCCTCGGCAACGTGCTGATCCATCCGACCGAGCCGCGGATCGTCGCGGTGCTGGACTGGGAGCTGTCGACCATCGGCCATCCACTGGCAGACCTCGGCTACACCTGCCTGACCTACCATCTGCCGGCCCGCTTCGCCGGCACGAGAGGGATCGCGGGCGAAGACCTGACCGGCACCGGTATTCCCGACGAGCAGGCGTTCGTCGCCGGCTACTGCCGGCATGCGGGGCGGCAGCTTCCGGAATCGCTCGACGTGTTCGTCGTGTTCTCGATGTTCCGGCTCGCGTCGATCACCGCGGGCGTGTGGCGGCGCGGGCTCGACGGGAACGCCGCGGATTCCCGGGCCGGCACGTCGGAGTTCCGGGACCGCTACCGAGCGCTGGCGGAGCTGGGATGGTCGTTGGCGCAACGGCTTGACGGCTGAGCTGTCCGCTGGATTTGCCGGGACCGCATAACAATTCGATCACTACGGACATCACGATCAAATAAGACTCCGGCCGGCTTTCTAAGAAGTTCCAGATTCAAGGCCGCTTGTTTGAGTCGAGGGTCATCGAAAACAACGCGAAATGAGGCGAACGTCACGCCGAATAGGTGTAACGCCTCATCCCCGGTCCCGACGCTGCTCGTGAGCCGAATTTCGACCGGATCATGTTCCGCTACTTTGGTTTTGGGTACGGGGAATGAGCGACCCGATTCGCAACGAGAAGGAAATGATGATGAAAATCAGTGGAACTGATGCGCGCGTGAAAGTCGTCGGTGCCGGCATTGTGCTCGGCGGGCTTGCCGCAGCGATCGTTTCGGCGCCGTCGGCGACGGCTGCGCCGGCCCAGTGCGACGCCAGCGGAGTGGCGAACACCGTCAGCTCGGTCACGGGCTCGGCACGTCAGTACCTGGCCGACCATCCCGCCGCCAACCAGGTGGTGACGGCCGCCATGAGTCAGCCGCAATCGCAGGCCGCGTCGAATCTGCGCGCCTACTTCACGGCGAACCCGCAGGAGTATTACGACCTGCGTGGCATCCTGTCGCCGATCGGCGAGACGCAGCGGACGTGCAACGTCTCGGTGCTGACGCCGGAGTTGGCGTCGGCTTACGACCAGTTCATGGCCGGCTGAGTCATCTGACGCTGACGACCCGGTGCGGCACCGCCGCGTCGGGTCGTTGGCTGTCCGGCCCCGGTCGGGCGCTCGCAGGGTCAGTTGAGGAAGGCACAACTCCGTAACGTCGCGGCAGCCCGGCACCCGGACGCCCGGAATCCTGTCGCGGGCCAGAGATAATCTGTGCTCATGTCGGAGGAGGAGCGCCCGGCGACGAGGGTGACCGTGGTCAAGCTGCTGTGGTGCTGCCTGCTGGCCGCTGTGGTGGCGGCCGGTCTGATGTTTCCCGTCGCCGGTGGGATCGGGCTGCTGTCCAACCGCGCCTCCGACGTCGTCGCCAACGGCTCCGCGCAGCTGATCGAAGGCGACGCGCCGGAGGTGTCGACGATGGTCGACGCGGCCGGCAGGCCGATCGCCTGGCTGTACACGCAGCGCCGTTTCGAGGTGCCCACCGACCGGATCGCGGACACGATGAAGCTGGCGATCGTCTCCATCGAGGACAAGCGGTTCACCGAGCACAACGGCGTGGACTGGCAGGGCACGTTGACCGGTCTGCACGGCTACCTTTCCGGAGACCTCGACACCCGCGGCGGCTCGACCATCGAGCAGCAGTATGTGAAGAACTACCAGCTGCTGGTGACCGCGCAGACCGACGCCGAGCGGCGCGCCGCGGTCGAGACGACCCCGGCGCGCAAGCTGCGCGAAATCCGGATGGCGCTCACGCTGGACAAGACGTTCTCCAAGCCCGAAATCCTGACCCGCTATCTGAACCTGGTGTTCTTCGGCAACGGCGCGTTCGGGGTGCAGGACGCCGCGCAGACGTACTTCGGCGTCGACTCCTCGCAGCTGAACTGGCAGCAGGCGGCTCTGCTGGCCGGCATGGTTCAGTCGACGAGCGCACTCGATCCCTACACCAACCCGGACCGGGCACTGCAGCGCCGAAACCTGGTGCTGGACACCATGATCGAGAACTTCCCGCAGCACGCCGAGGCGCTGCGTGCCGCAAAGGCCGAACCGCTTGGTGTGCTAGCCCAACCGAAACAGTTGCCGGGCGGGTGTATCGCGGCCGGCAACCGCGCGTTCTTCTGTGACTACGTACTGGATTTCCTGGCGCGGGCCGGCATCAGCAGGGAGCAGGTGGCCCGCGGCGGCTACCTGATCCGCACCACGCTGGACCCGCATGTGCAGGACTCGGTCAAGCAGGCGATCGACAAGGTCGCCAGTCCGACGCTCGACGGCGTCGCCAGCGTGATGTCGGTGATCAAACCGGGCAAGGACTCCCACCAGGTGATGGCGATGGCCAGCAACCGCACCTACGGATTGAACCTGGATGCCGGGGAGACGATGCAGCCGCAGCCGTTCTCGTTGGTCGGCGACGGAGCCGGTTCGATCTTCAAGATCTTCACCACCGCCGCGGCGCTGGACATGGGCATGGGGATCAACACGCAGTTGGAGGTGCCCGGCTTCTTCCAGGCCAAGGGCCTGGGCAGCAGCGACACACCGGGCTGCCCCAAGGAAACCTGGTGCGTGAAGAACGCGGGCCGCTACCGGGGTTCGATGAACGTCACCGACGCGCTGGCCACCTCGCCGAACACCGCGTTCGCCAGGCTTATTCAGCAGGTGGGGGTGGCGCGGGCCGTCGACATGTCGGTGCGGCTGGGCCTGAGGTCCTACGGCATCCCGGGCACGGCGCGGGCGTATGACCCGCAGGGCAACGAGAGCCTGGCCGACTTAATCAAGAAGCAGAACATGGGCTCGTTCACGCTGGGCCCGTTCCAGCTCAACGCCCTCGAGCTGTCCAACGTGGCGGCGACGCTGGCTTCGGGCGGCGTCTGGTGCCCGCCCAACCCGGTGTCCGAGATCATCGACCGCCACGGCAACGCGGTGCCGTTCACAACCGAAGCGTGCGAACAGGTGGTGCCCGAAGGGCTGGCCAACACGCTCGCGAACGCGATGAGCAAGGACGCCCAGGGCGCAGGCACCGCAGCGGGCTCGGCCGGCTCCGTCGGGTGGAACCTGCCGATGTCGGGCAAGACCGGAACCACCGAGTCGCACCGCTCTTCGGGGTTCGTCGGGTTCACCAACAACTACGCCGGTGCGGTCTACGTCTTCGACGACTCCACCAAGCCGTCGGGCATCTGTTCGTTCCCGCTTCGCAAGTGTTACGGCGGCGACTTGTACGGCGGCAACGAGCCGGCCCGTACCTGGTTCGAGGCGATGAAGCCGATCGCGACGGACTTCGGCGAGGTGAAGCTGCCGCCGACGGATCCGCGGTATGTCGACGGCGCGCCGGGCGGGCGGGTGCCGAGCGTATCGGGCCTGAATGTAGACGCAGCACGACAGCGGTTGACAGACGCCGGTTTTCAGGTGGCCGACCAGCCGACGCCGGTGAACAGCTACGCGTCCTACGGCGCCGTCGTCGGCACCACGCCGAGCGGTCAGACGATTCCCGGCGCGATCGTCACGATCAACATC
>JBAPQQ010000223.1:0-2091 GCA_049280695.1 Mycobacterium sp. | reverse complement strand
CGGTGGCATACCGGTCCTTCGGATCCTTGGCCATGCCCCGGGCGATCACGTCGTCGAACGCGGCCGGGATGTTCGGGCGCGCCGCGCTGGGCCGCGGAACGCCTTCCATCAGGTGCGCGGTGATAAGCACGCTCACGCTGTCGGCCGGGAAAGGCCTTGCGCCGGTCAGGCATTCGTACAACACACAGGCCAGTGCATAGATGTCGGCGCGGTAGGTCACCTCCGCGTTGGTGAACCGCTCCGGCGCCATGTAGGCGTACGTGCCCACCGCAGTGCCCAACTCGGTGAGCTTCTCGTCGGTGCTGGCGTTGGCGATCCCGAAATCCACCAGGTACGCGAAGTCGTCGCGGGTGATCAGGATGTTCTCCGGCTTGACATCTCGATGCACCAGGCCGCTCTCGTGCGCCGCATCCAGCGCCGATGCGACCTGCCGCATGATCGCCACCGCCCGCGCCGGGGTCATCGGCCCGTACTGGACCAGGACCTTGCGCAAATCCGTGCCTTCGATGTAGCGCATGTCCACGAACAGCACGCCGTCGATCTCGCCGTAATCGTGGATCGGCACCACATGCGGTTCCTGCAGCCGGCCCGCCGAGCGTGCCTCGCGCTCCAACCGCTTGCGGAAAACCGGGTCATGAGACATCGCGGCCGGCAGCACCTTCAACGCCACCACCCGGTCCTTGCGGGTGTCCTCGGCCTCGTAGACCTCACCCATGCCGCCTTTACCGAGCAGCCGTCTCAGGTGGTAGTGACCGAAATCAGTACCCACACGCGAGTCGGAGTCGCTCATCCGTCGCCTCAACCCTTCCGCAGAGCAGTCAGTGTCCTTTGCCTGCCACGCTAACGAATCCGCAGCCGAATCACAGCGGAACCTCGTCAGCGCGGGATCGTTGGGGACTCGCGCGAACTCGTGGAGTGCCCACCGGGCGGATGGACCCCGAAGGTGAAGTCGTAGTCGCAGATACGGATTCGGTCCCCATGGTTAATGGTGGCGCTGCCCCGAAGCCGCTGGTCACCGATGAATACGCCGTTGGCCGATTTCATGTCGGTGACGACAAAGCTGGTACCGGTGTCGATGATCACGGCGTGATGCCTGCTGACGCCGGCGTCGTCGAGGACGATGTCGTTGTCGGACTGCCGGCCGATCCGGGTGGCCGCCGCGATCAGTGGGTGAATGGCTCCGGACTTCTCGCGCAAGCACCCGACGGCGTGCTCCGCACCCGCCGCGGTGCGCTGGTCGATGCCGACGATCGTGCGGGCGGCGGTGGCCTTGGCGGAACTCTTGATGTCCAACGGCTCCTGCCGCAGGATCCGCGCGTGCAGCGCCTGCAACGTCGGGCCGGGATCGATGCCGAGGTCTTCGGCCAGAGTGTCCTTCAGTCGCCGGTACGCGTCCAAGGCGTCGGACTGGCGCTCGGCGAGGTAGTAGGCGGTGATCAGCTGCGCCCATAACGGTTCCCGGTACGAATGCTCAACGGTGAGGGCCTCGAGCTCACCGATCACGGCATACGCACGGCCACAGACGATTTCAGCCTCGGCCAGTGCGGTGTGCACCAGCACCTTGTCCTCGACCAGGGCAGCCGCGAACGGGTCGACGAACTGCATGTCGCGAAGGTCGTCGAGCACCGGCCCGCGCCACTCGGCCAACGCGGCCGTCAGGTGTCTGCTGGCCGACCCGAACCTGCCCGCGGCGGCTGCCTGCACGCCTGCGTTCTTCTCTGCGATGAAACGCCCGATGTCGCAAGCTGTTTCGGCGAGGTTGAGGCGATATCCCGGCGGGGCGCTAACCAACACCGAACGCGGGTCGATGCCGTTCTTGGACAGCAGTCGGCGCAGGTTCGACACGTAAGAATGCAGGCTGGCCCGCGCCTCGGCGGGCGGCCACTGCTCCCACGCCGCGGTGATCAACGACTCGATGCCCACCGGCCGGTTGCGGTTGATCACCAGCATGGCCAGTACCGCGCGCTGCTTCGGAGTCCCAAGGGCCACCGGCGTTCCGTCGACCGTCATCTGCAACGGCCCCAGGACGCCGAATCCGAGACTGGTTGGCATCATCGGTTGCATCGTCCCGCTACTCGGGGGGCGTCTCGC
>JBAPQQ010000222.1:0-4719 GCA_049280695.1 Mycobacterium sp. | reverse complement strand
GCGCCCGCCAACCAGCCGGTGTACCCGCCGCAGCGGGTGGCGTCGAGTTGCAGGCAGTCGACCGCGGGTGCCAGCCGGCGCGCGTCGTAGCAGTCGGACACGTATTCACCGGCAGCAACGTCGCATCGCACCGCGTTTCGGACGACACGTAATCCGTCGACGTCGTCGCTGCTGACCGGCTCTTCGAACCAGACAACCCCGAGGTCGTCGAGGGCGGCGCCGACGCGACGGGCCTGGGCCACGGAGTACCCCCCGTTCGCGTCGACCATCAGCGCGACGTCGTCGCCGGCCAGCTCCCGCAGCCGGCGCACCCGCTCGAGATCTCGGACGGTGTTCGCGCCCCAGTCCTGTCCGATCTTGATCTTCATCGCGGTGCATCCGACGTCGTGCCAGAACTCGACCTGTTCGCCGAGCTGGGCGTCGTCCAGGGTGGTGAAGCCGCCCGAGCCATAGATCGGCACCGTCGGCCGGGCCTGCCCGAGGAGCGTCGACAGCGGCTGCTCGCACAGCCGTGCTTTGAGGTCCCACAGCGCGATGTCGACCGCGCTGAGGGCCTGCATGACCAGCCCGCGGGTGCCGATGTTGCGGCAGTGGCGATGCATCGCCTCCCAGCTGCCGGCGATGTCGAACGGGTCGCGACCGGTGACGACGCCGGCCAGTTCCGCCCGGATGACAGCCGCGGCTGCCGCTGAGCTGTAGGTCCACCCCAGGCCGGTGGCCTCGCCGGCGCGCGCTTGCACGACGACGGCGGTGGTCGAATCCCATTTCAGCGTGCCGTCGGCCTCGGGTTCGGGGGTGTCGACGGTGTAGGCCGCGACGTCGAGACCATCGATGCCGGCGGATGTCATGCCCGCACACCTTCCCGCGCGCGGGTGCGCCCGGCGGCATGGTCGGCCATCAGGTCCGCAGCGCGCGCCGCCAGCGCCATGATGGTCAGCGCCGGGTTGGCCGAACCCTGGGTCGGCATCGTGCTGCCGTCGACCACGTAGAGCCGGTCGACACCGAACACCCGGTGCTCGGCATCGATGACGCCGTCTTCGGCGCGGGCCGCCATCCGGGCGCCGCCGACGAGGTGCGCGTAGCGCTCGATGGTGATCACTTCCTCCGCACCTGCCGCCCGCAGGATGTCCTGCATGACGGACGTGGCGGCCTTGATCAGCTGTTTGTCGTTGTCGCACTGGCTGTAGGCGAAGTGGGCCACCGGCAGACTGTGGCGGTCCTTCTCGTCCGCCAGGGTGACCCGGTTGTCGGGTTGGGGCAGCAACTCGCACAGCGCGCCCAGGGTGGCCCAGTGCACGTAGTCGCGCATATATTCGCGCAAAGTCGTGCCCCAATGCCCTTGAGCGGTAACGTGTTCGGCCCACGCGATCGGCAGCGGGCCGACAGTCTGGATGGACCAGCCACGCTTGTAGGGCTTGGCCGGATCGGTCTCGTAGAACGCCTCGGAACTCACTTCGGGTGGGGGCGACTTGTACATCCGGATCTCGTCGCTGAACCGCCCGGCGATCTGGGGTGCGCCTTGCACCATCAGGTAGCGGCCGACGTGGTCGTGGTCGTTGCCCAGGCCGCGTTGGTAACGGTTGGTGGCCGACAGCAGCAGCAGGCGCGGCGTCTCGATCGAGTAGCCCGCGACGACGACCGCGCCGGCGCGTTGCCGGTGGACGACCCCGCCGTGGTAGTACTCGATACCGGTAGCCCGACCGGCACGATCGTCGACGAGCACCCGCGAGACCTGGGCGTCCGGCCGGATCTCGGCGCCGTGCGCCAGGGCGTCGGGGATATGGGTGATCAACGGGCTGGCTTTCGCGTTGACCTTGCAGCCCTGCAGGCAGAACCCGCGGTAGATGCAGTGCGGGCGGTTTCCGAAGCGCCCGTTGGGGATCGCGACCGGCCCGACCCGCATCTCGACACCCAGCGCGCGGGCGCCGCGCAGCGCGATCTGACCGTTGCCGCCGACCGGGTGCGGGCTGTGTGGGTAGCTGTGCGGATCGCCCCAAGGCCAGTCCTGCCCGGCGACGGGCAGCTCGGCTTCGATCTGTTCGTAGTAGGGCCGCAGCGTGTCGTAGCTGATCGGCCAGTCGGCGCCCACGCCGTCGGCGCTGTGGGTGTGGAAATCCGACGGGTGAAACCTCGGCACGTAGCCCGCGTAGTGCACCATCGAACCACCGACGCCGCGCCCGGAGTTGTTGGAGCCCAGGGGTACCGGATCGGCGCCGCCGATCTGGCGGGGATCGGTCCAGTACAGTCCGTGCGACCCGCGTTCGTCGCTGACCCAATCGGTGTCGGGATTCCAGAACGGGCCGGCGTCGAGCACCACGGTGCTCCAGCCGGCACGGGCCAGTCGCTGGGCCAGCGTGCCACCTCCGGCGCCGGCACCCACGATGACCACGTCGACCTCGTCGTGCTCGGCGTAGCGGCGCATGTCGGCGCGCAGCCGGTGATTCACCCGCGAACCGTCATTGGGGATCAGCCACGCCGATTCGTTGCGCGCCCGGATGGCGCGGTAGGCACTCACTGTGTCGGCTTTTCGGGCAGATCGTCGTCGTCCTTGCGGGCCCGCTCCACTCGCTGGGCGAACGGGATCGGGTCGACGTCGTGGTGATCGGCGACCTCCCAGCGCTCGCGGGCGTTGATGCCGGGGTTGAGATAGCCGCGTGGGTAGGCCGGACCGGGGAACCCGATCTCGTTCCACGCCCAGGGATGGGAATAGAACGCGGTGCACGCGTATCGGGTCCACAGGCTCCAGACGCGTTTGGCCGTCAACCCGTGCCACGATCCTCCGCTCGCCGCGAGGTCGGCCACGTCCTGCAGCAGCCGCGCCTGTTGCGCGCTGTTCAGTTCGGCGTAGCCGGCGTCGTGGCGGTCCACGGCGTCCTCGTCGAGGTGGGCCAGAGTGTCGCGCCAGGCCTGGCCGTCCTCGGGCAGGTCGTCGTAATGCCAGCCGTCGGTCTCCCCGATCGACAGTCGCTGATCGATCAGCGGCAGCACCGGGACCCGCGGCTCGCAGTCCTGGCCGAGCAGCAGGTCGAGCATCGGACTCGCGATGCCCACCTCGTGCGGGGTGAAGAACGACAGCATCTTGGGCAGCGTCAGGCGCGCGAGCACCACGCCCGCGGTCACGTCGTCCCACATGTGGGCCTGACTTAGCACGTCGAACCCCGGGAACCGACCGTGACCCTGCGGGGTGATCGCGTGCTGCGACTTGGGACGGAACGGCATCAGCTGTCGTCCCGGTCGCCGGGCAGCCCGAGTTCCTCACGGCGCAGCAACGCGGCCAGCAGGCCCATCCCCCCGACCAGTGACGCCAGCAGCGGTGCGAACGCGGGCGGCCCGGACTCCATGTTGTACTTGGTGAAACCACCGGGGCGCTGCTTGATGCCGCGAAGGTGCAGATAGAAGCCCTGCAGTCCGTTGACCACGATGGCCGCGCTGGCCACCGGCAGCACCGTGCGGGCGGCCCGCCGGGAGAAGAAACCGGCGGCCCCGGCCGGAATCGCGGTGGGGACCACCACAATGGGCCACCACATCATCTTGTTGCCGAAGCTGGCCGCATCATGCGAGATGAAGATCTCGCCGGCGGTCACCGCGGCACCGGCCGCGGTCAGCGCGGACAGCGTGCGCTCGAAACGTCCGGTGCGGATGTCGTGCAGGGCCTCGCGCACGATCGTCATCGTCACTTGTCCTTCTTTTCACCGGGCAGGTATTGCTGCACCTTCTGCTTGACGCCCTGTTTGATGAAGCCGGCCGCGTCCTCGTCGCCGCCGAGCACCGCGTAGACCAGCGACTTGGCCTCGGCGAAGGTGGCATGCGGCGGGATGGGCGGAACGTCGGGGTCGCAGCGCACGTCCAGCACTGTCGGGCGGTCCGCCGACAACGCACGCTCCCAGGCGCCACCCAGCTCGGCGGCGTCGTCGATGTTGTGGCCGTGCAGACCCAGACTGCGAGCGAACCCCGCGTAATCGACGTCGGGCAGTGACTGCGACGCCTCGAACTTCGGCGAGTCCTCCATCGCGCGCAGCTCCCAGGTGACCTGGTTGAGGTCGTTGTTGTGCAGCACCGCGACGATCAACCTGGGATCCGTCCACTGCTGCCAGTACTTCGCGATGGTGATCAACTCGGCCATCCCGTTCATCTGCATCGCCCCGTCGCCGACGAACGCGATCGCCGGCCGGTCCGGGTGGGCCCACTTCGCCCCGATCACGTAGGGCACGCCCGGCCCCATCGTGGCCAGCGTGCCCGACAGCGACCCGCGCACACCCGCAGTGAACTTCAGTTGCCGCGCATACCAGTTCGCCGAGGAACCCGAGTCGGCGGCGACGATTGCATCGGCCGGTAGCCGCTGCGACAGTTCGTGAAAGATCCGCATCGGGTTGATGGGCTCGGCGTCGGTCATCGCCCGCCGCTGCACAGTGTTCCACCATTTCGCCACGTGCTTTTCGACGTTCTCACGCCACGACCTGTCAGGCTTGCGCTCCAGCAACGGGATCAATGCCCGCAGCGTGGCTTTCGCGTCGCCGACCAGATTCAGCTCGTACGGGTAGCGCATCCCGATCCACTTGCCGGACCGGTCGATCTGCACCGCACGGGCTTGGTCGAGTTTCGGCAGGAACTGCGTGTAGGGAAAGTTGGACCCGACCGTGAGCAGGGTGTCGCAGTCCATCATCAGATGCCAGCTCGCCGTCGTGCCGAGCAAACCGATCGAGCCGGTCACCCACGGCA
>JBAPQQ010000221.1:0-1571 GCA_049280695.1 Mycobacterium sp. | reverse complement strand
TGAGGGTCAAGGCGAGCCCCACGTCCGCATCGCCGATCAGGGCGGGGGCCAGCACGACCGCGTCGGCCATCACGCCGCGGGTCAGATCGCGGACCAGATCGATCGCCTCGTCCGCCGTCGTGGCGGTATGGGTAGCACCGAAGGTCAGGGCAGACTTCTGCTTGAAGTCAACCGGGTCGACGGCGACTATCACGGTTGCGCCGTTGATTCGGGCGCCCTGGATGGCCGCGGTGCCGATCCCGCCGGCGCCGATGACGACCACCGTGTCGCCACCGCGGACGCCGCCCCGGTAAGCTGCCGAGCCATATCCGGTCGGGATCGCGCACGCCAACAACGCTGCGGGCACCAGCGGCAGATGCGCGTCGATCTTGACGATGGAATCGGCTGACACGACGGTGTGTTCCGCGAACGCGCCGATCTTCGAGACATGGCCCAGGTCGCGGCCGTCCACCGTGTGATGGCGGAAGGTGCCGTCGGTCGGCATCCCCGGCGCCAGCGTCCCGGCGCCCAGGTCGCACAGATATTCCATGCCGGATGCGCACCATCGACAGTGACCACACACCGCGACGAACGCCGTCACCACGTGATCACCCGGGGAGAATCGGGTCACACCCTCACCGACCTCCACCACCACGCCCGAACCCTCGTGACCACCGATCGTCGGCGACATCGCCGGCACGTTCGCCGAGCTCGGGGCGTCCTGGGGTGGCACCATGGCCCCTTGGCGGATGTGCTCATCGGAATGACAGAGCCCGGCGGCGGCCAACTGGACCAGGACCTCACCGGCGCACGGCGGGTCAAGCTCGAAATCCTCGACCGACCACGGTTGGCCATAGCCATACAAGACCGCTGCGCGGCTTCTCATCGGTTCCTCCGGCAGAGCACAGCCATCTGAAGTCCGGTGTGGGCGAGCTCGACGGCGGCCGCCGTTCCGTTCGGCCGGGAGCCAACGACGAACGGGCCACCATCCGGTGGAGGATTTGACGGCCCCTGGAAAGGTATTGCCAAATATTGAAAACTGGTCCAGTATTCCGCCATGGCTCCGGATACTACGGCTGCGGCGAACCGTCCGCGAGGCGTTTACGCGAAGCGGCATCGGACGCACGCGCTGATTCTCGACGCTGCGCTGGCCGAGGCGAGCGAACGCGGTCTTCACAAGGCGTCGGTCACGGGAATCGCCGCGCGCGCCAACACTGCCGTGGGCAGCCTGCACTACCACTTCGGCTCCCGTGCGGAGTTGCTGCGCGCCATGATGTGCCGACTCATGGCCGACTTCGGCACCCGTCTGGCGGCGGTCGACGCTGCGCACATCCCGGATTTCTTCGACCGGCACCGCGCTGAGCTGCTCGCCTATGTCGAGTACGTGCGGGAGAATCCTGCGCACATCCGGCTGGTCGACGAGATCAAGTTCTTCGAGCCCGAGTTGTATCGGCAGGGCATCAACACCTGGGTCGACCTGCTGTCCGAACGCCTTCGCGGGGGCATCGCCCACGGTTCGGTACGGCCGATGGATGACGACGAAATCGCCGCGCAAGCCCATTTTTTGGTTGGATCCCGCCGGTTCCTCGAAG
>JBAPQQ010000220.1:0-3916 GCA_049280695.1 Mycobacterium sp. | reverse complement strand
CGCCCGCGGTGCGGCATGCCGATCACGACTTCGTTCAGTGCGTGCTCGGCGGCCTGGTCGATCGCTGCGTCCATCATCGGGATGACGGTCTCGGCGCCTGCCAACGAAAATCGTTTCTGCCCAACGTATTTCGTCTGCAAGAAGGTCTCGAACGCCTCGGCCGCGTTGAGCTTGGACAGGATGTATTTCTGCTCGGCGACGGTCGGCTTCTCGTGCTTGACCTCGATGCGTTCCTGCAGCCACTTCTGCTGCTCCGGCTCGAGGATGTGGGTGTATTCCACGCCGATGTGGCGGCAGTAGGCGTCGCGCAGCAAGCCGAGCACGTCGCGCAGCTTTTTGTACTCCGCACCGCCGAACCCGCCGACCTTGAACACCCGGTCGAGGTCCCACAGCGTCAGCCCGTGCGTCACGATGTCGAGGTCGGGATGGCTGCGGAACCGCTTCTTGTCCAGTCGCAGCGGGTCGATGTCGGCCATCAGGTGCCCGCGGTTGCGGTAGTCCGCGATCAGTTGGATGACGCGGGCGTTCTTGTCGACGGTCGGGTCGGGGTTGTCGGTGCGCCAGCGGACGGGCTCGTAGGGGAGGCCGAGCTCGTGGAAGATCTCGTCCCAGAAGTCGTCGGAGAGCAGCAGCTGATGAACGGTGCGCAGGAAGTCGCCGGACTCCGCGCCCTGGATGATGCGGTGGTCGTACGTCGACGTCAACGTGACCAGCTTGCCGACGCCCAGCTCAGCGATCCGTTCCTCGCTGGCGCCCTGGAACTCGGCGGGGTACTCCATCGCGCCGACGCCGATGATCGCGCCCTGCCCGCGCATCAGCCGCGGCACCGAGTGCACGGTGCCGATGGTGCCCGGGTTGGTCAGCGAGATCGTCACGCCGCCGAAGTCGTCGGCGGTCAGCTTGCCGTCGCGGGCCCGCCGCACGATGTCCTCGTAGGCGGTGATGAACTGGCCGAACCGCATGCTGTCGGCCTTCTTGATGCCGGCGACGACGAGCTGGCGGTTGCCGTCCTTGCCTTGCAGGTCGATCGCGAGCCCCAGATTGGTGTGGGGCGGAGTGATGACGTTCGGCTTGCCGTCCACGTCGGCGTAGTGCCGGTTCATGTTCGGGAACTTCTTGACGGCTTGCACGATCGCGTAGCCGAGGACGTGGGTGAACGAGATCTTGCCGCCGCGCGTGCGCTTGAGGTGGTTGTTGATGACGGTGCGGTTGTCGATCATCAGCTTGGCCGGCACAGCGCGCACGCTGGTGGCCGTCGGCACGTCCAACGACGCCGACATGTTCTTGACCACCGCTGCCGCGGCACCGCGAAGCACCTGTACCTCGTCGTCGGGCTGCACGCTGACGGGCGTCCTGGGGGAAGCCTGAGCGGCCGGCTTCTTCTCCGCGGGCTCGGGCTTCGGCCGACCGTCGGCTTGGGGCTTCTCGGCCGCCGGCGCGGGCTGCGACTTCTTGGTCTGCTGCGGCTGCTGTGGCTCTTTCGGCGCCGCTTCGACCGGCTGGCCATTGCCGGTCGGTTCGGGGGAGTAGTCCACGAGGAACTCGTGCCAGCTGGGGTCGACGGAAGAGGGGTCGTCGCGGAACTTGCGGTACATCTCTTCGACGAGCCACTCGTTTTGCCCGAATGGCGACGGTGAACTGCTCACAGCGGCTCCTCGCCTCGATTCCTCTGTCGGGGAAGCGTCGTCACGGCGTCTCCTCTTCGCGTAAGCGCTCATCGGCGCTCGCCCACCTGTGCTTCACGCGGACGGTATCTGCTCCTCCGCCGCCCTAAAGGCTAACGCGTTGACCACCACAGCGACCACGACGGCGGCATTCCCGACCGCACCATTTCTAACAGTACGCCCGTTCTAAGAAGCCGGAGCGCGTTATTGCGATGCGCTGGCTCCAGGGAGCACGTACAACGTGCCGGGCCAGCGGGCGGGGGCGGGTCCAAAAGCGTTGCGGGCGTTGCCGATGATCTTCTTGGCCATCATGCGGTTGCCACCGCCGCCGATCGCCGCGCCCAACCCCATCGGCAGCACCTTGCCGAACGCGATCACCCCGCGCTTGAGCGTGTAGCGCTTGACGAAATACCGCAGCAACCGGTTGTTCAGTTGCGACACCATCGGCATGGGCATGGCGGCCGTCGATTCGCCGATCCACCTGCCGCTCGTGCGGCCGGGCCCGACCAGATCACGAACCGCGCGCTTGCTGTCCTCGCCCACCAGCACCGCCAGGACCAGCGCACGCCGGTATTCGCGTTGCTCGACCGGGATGCCGTGCACTTCCGCGACGGCCAGCACGAACAGCGCAGTGGTCTCCAGGAACAAGACGGTCTCACCGGCAACCGCGGAGAGCGCGGCAATGGTCCCGATGCCGGGAAAGGCCGCGGCCGACCCGACGGCGACTCCGCTGGCCATCGCGGCGGACAGGTAGCGCTTCTCCAGCTTGGTCACGATGTCGGTGGGTGAGGCACCGGGGTTCAGCCGACGTAACCGCTGCACGTATGCCGTGACGGCGGGGGCCTGCACCCTCGCGCCGCGCTCCAGGACCTGCGACAGTGCGCGAGCAGCCGCGGTCGGGCTCTCGTCGGCGGCTGGCGGGCTCTGGTCCTTGCGTCTGAACCGTGCGGCGTTCATCGGGCCTCCTCGCGAATCGCGTTCTTTCAGGCTACCGGCCAGGGGGAAGAAAATATCGACGCGCGGCGCTGCTCACCGGCATGGCAACATCGCGGACTGTGGACACGACGAGCGGCGAGGTGACGGCTCAAACCCCCGAAGAGGTCCCAGTCGTGAGCCGCACGCGGATGATCGTCGTGCTGGGCGCGCTCGTCGCACTGGGCCCGCTCACGCTCGACCTGTACCTGCCCGCACTGCCCAAAATCACCGAGGAACTTTCGGTGTCGTCGTCGGTCGTGCAATTGACGTTGACCGGGACGCTGGCCGGTCTGGCGCTGGGACAGCTGATTATCGGCCCGCTGTCCGACTCGATCGGCCGCCGCAAGCCGCTGATGGGCGGCATCGTCCTGCACATGCTGGCATCGCTGGTCTGCCTGCTGGCCCCCAACATCGAGATCCTTGGTGTCGCCCGGGTCTTGCAGGGGGTCGGTGCGTCCGCGGCGATGGTGGTCGCGATCGCGGTCGTCGGTGACTTGTTCGCCGACTCGGCCGCGGCAACCGTGCTGTCCCGGCTGATGCTCGTGCTGGGCGTGGCGCCCGTCGTCGCGCCGTCGTTGGGTGCCGCCGTGCTGCTGCACGCGTCATGGCACTGGACGTTCGCGGTGCTCGTGGTGCTCGCCGGCGGGCTGTTTCTGGTAGCCGCGCTGGCGCTGCCGGAAACGCTGCCGCTTGGGCATCGCAGGCCGCTGCGGCCGGGCGCGGTCGCCGCGACATATCTGCAGCTGCTGCGCGACCTGAGGTTCGTGACCCTGGCGCTCGTCGCCGCGTTGGCGATGTCAGGGCTGTTCGCCTACATCTCCGGCGCATCGTTCGTGCTGCAGGGCCACTACGGGCTCACCCAACAGGCCTTCGCGATGGTTTTCGGCGCCGGGGCGATTTCCTTCATCACCGCCTCCCAGGTCAATGTCGTTCTGCTGAGGCGCTTTACACCTCAGAACATCGTGGTGGCCGCGCTGTGCATCGGCGTGATCGCCGGTGCGGCGTTCGTCGGGCTCACCTTGGCCCGTGTCGGGGGGCTGGCCGCCTTCCTCGTTCCCGTGTGGTCGATCCTCGCGTCGATGGGGCTGGTGATTCCGAATGCGCCCGCCCTGGCGCTGTCCCGTCACCACGAGGCGGCGGGGACGGCGGCCGCGCTGCTGGGCGCCGCGCAGTTCGGCATCGGTGCAGCCGTGGCGCCGGTGGTCGGATTGCTGGGCAACGACGAACTCGCACTGGCGGTGGTGATGACCACCGGCGTGCTGGTCGCGCTGCTGGCG
>JBAPQQ010000219.1:0-8517 GCA_049280695.1 Mycobacterium sp. | reverse complement strand
ATCCCCAACGTCGAGGGGGCGTACACCGCGCCGAACACCCGGGGTGTGCCGCCGGCGCGCAGCACGCCCGCATCATCGATGCTGTCCGCCCCGCAGGCCATCGCGGCCACGATTGCAGTCAGCTTGCCGGCCGGGTTGACCGCTCCGGATTTCACCCGGGTCGACGGCAGGTCCACATGCTCGTCGATCAGTCGCGAAAGACCGGACTGCTCAGCCAGTTCCAGCATCGGGACCAAGCCGGCGGCCGACACCAAATTCTGCTCGTCAAACACCGCCGACCCGGTGGTGAACGTATAGGATGAGTGCATCGAAAGTGCCTTCTTGACCCGTGGACAAATACGACCTAAGCACTCGTATTATCCCAGGCCAGAAGGCATTTTCGCTGTTCACACGCCGATCAAATCACCGGCCCATCCACGGATTCAGGCTAAGGGGGGCGGTCACGGCTCGGGGACGTGGAAGTGCTCGTCGCGCAGCCGGAACGCTTCCTTTGTGCCGACCTGCGCGCGCGTCTTGACGAAGTTGAACTCCTCCGGCGCGAACTGCAGGTTGGTGCCGAAGGCGTGGAACAGGTAGCTGGCCACTTCTTCGCCCTGGTATGCCTGGCTCTGCTCGACGAGCCGGAACGCCTCCTTGGCGATGACGACGCCGTCGGCGGGCATCTTCGCGGCCTTCTCGGCCCAGTACCGCGCCCGGGCGGTGACTTGTTCGGCGTCGCAGGTGTCGGTGAAGACGCCGAGGTGCTCGATCGTGCCGGCCTCGACGATGTCGCCGGTGAGCAGAAGCCGGCGTGCCAGCACCGGGCCGAGACGATGGAAGAACATGTGCAGGCTGCCCAGCGCGGGGCCGAGGAACCGCGTGGCGGGCATCCCGACCTTCGTGTCGCGCGCAATCACCGAAATGTCGGTCATCAGCGCGATCTCGAAGCCGCCGCCGAGCGCGTAGCCGCTGATCTCGCCCACGGTGACCTTCGGGAAGCCCATCAGGTTGTGGTAGAAGCCGAACGACTTGCGGTCCACGGTAAGTCGGCGGCGTTGACTGGGGCGGCCCCTGGTCTTACCTGTGTCGCCATACCACCCGTAGGCGTTGTTCATGTCCGCCCCGGTGGAGAACACCCCGTCTGCTCCGCGCAGCAGCACGACGGTGACGTCGTCGTCTTCGGCCACCCGGTCCAGGGCGCGCGCCACGCTTTCGCGCATCGCGGCGTCGTAGGAGTTGCGCTGCTTCGGGTTGTTCAACGTGATCGTGGCGATCCGCACGTCCCGATCGACGTCGAATAGAACGCGATCATCCGATGTCATGTGTGCTCCTGCTTCTCGGAATGCGTTTCGCCTCAACCGTCTTGTCTCTGCCGAACGCGAGCGTGTTGCTGCGCGCCACGGCGAGATGGTCCTGCGCGAGACGTACCGCACGGTCCTGTTGCCCGTCGCGGATCGCGTCGAGCAGCCGTCGATGGTCGCGCAGCGCCGCCCGCATGGTCTTGAGGGTCTTGGCCTGTTGCTCTTCGCGCGAGCGCTCATCGATGCCGAGATCGTCGCTCCAGACCGACGACTCGTGCGCCGACCAGATCACCTCCAGCGAACCGATCAGCAGGATCATCGATTCGTTGCCGCACCGGGACACGATCGCCTCGTGAAATCTCCGGGCATTCGGCACGAACTGCGATAGGTCGTCGAACTGCGTTGTCTGCCGTTCGATTTCGGCCTCCAGGAACGGCACCACCTCGGTGGTCCGGTCCGCACGTGCGGCGCACATCCCGGCGCAGATCGGCTCGAGATGGAGCAGTGCACCGCTGACGTCCGCGGGAGTCGCGGCCCGGGCCTGCAGCACCATGCTGATCATGTGTGCGGTGCGCTCGGCGGACGGAAGGTGCACGACCGCTCCGCCGACGTTGCCGCGCCGCACCGACATCAGGCCGTCGACCTCCAAGATGTGAATGGCTTCGCGCAGCGCGGGAGGGCTGACACCGAACTCGTGCAACAGCGTCTCCTGTGCCGGCAGCACGTCGCCTTCCTTCAGCCGTCCGGACAGGATGTCGTCGCGTAACCGCGATGCCACGATCTCGGCGACCCGTGGCTGGCGAATCCGGTGCGGCGCGCGGGTCATCTCACCTCCCGCCTGCGGCCGAATCGGGACACGGTCAGTTGTTCGGGAGCCATTGCCACCGCGGTGAATTCGCCGATGCACAGCACCTGGTCGTCGTGCAGGATCCGCGCCGTCGACGTGACCGCCTGGTCCCGCTCCGAGCGGACGATGTCGAAATGCAGATCGGTCAGCACCGGCGTCGGCCGGCGGAACGTCACGGTCAGCGAACGTGTCCGCCCCGTCCGCGCCACCGCGCAGTTCTGGTGCTGGGTGACGCAGTCGAAGAACACCGCGAGGAAGCCACCGTGGACCAGACCCGGCGGGCCCTCGAAGACGAGGGGGAAGGCGACGGTCCCGGACGCCGTTTCGGCGTCGAGATGGTCGAAGCGATACTCCGGGAAGCACGGGTTGAAAGCGCCGATGTCGAACGCGTGGCCGAGGTAGACGCGCTTGTGGTCGCCGTCGGTGTCGCGCCGCGGTTCGCTGTCCGGCGGGACGACGTGGGCGAGCTCGCGTTCCCAGTCCGCGAACTGCGCGAGCATAGCGTCGACGGCCGGTTGGGGATGTTCGAGGCGGAGCAGCATGCCCATGAGGCGCCGGATCGCGGCGGCCGCGGCAACCGTCTGTGCCAGCGGCTGCTCACCGAACCGGCGGTCGTCCTTGCCACTGGCCATTCCGCTGAAGGCCTTTCCTTGCTAACTTATACAAGATAATACTGTTATAGCCTACTGTACGAGCAACCGTAAATAGCTGGAGGGTGACGGTGGCGGCTGACGGCTCGGTGACGACGCGGCGCGAGAGCGCGGTGCTGCGGATCACGCTGGATCGCCAGCCGAGACGCAATGCGCTAAGCCACGAGATGGTCGACGCGCTCGTGCGTGCGCTCACCGAGGCCGCCACCGACGATTCGCTTCGTGCCATCCACGTCACAGGCGCGGGCGGAGATTTCTGCGCCGGAGCAGACTGGTTGTCCACCAACGATTCCGGGATCGCACGACCTCGCACCGGCCACCTCGTCCGTCGAATTCCGCATACCGCGCATAGGGTCATCGAACTCGTCCACACCATTCATCTGCCCGTCGTCTGCAGCGTGCGCGGCTATGCGGTCGGCCTCGGCTGCAACCTCGCCCTGGCCGCCGACTTCACGGTCGCCGCCCCCGACGCCGTCTTCTGGGAGCCGTTCCTGGCCCGCGGCTTCACCCCCGATTCCGGCGCCACGTGGTTGCTGCCCCGGCTTGCCGGACTCACCCGGGCGAAGCGAATGCTGCTGCTCGGCGAGAAGGTCCCCGCGCCCCAAGCCGCCGACTGGGGGTTGATCCACCGCTGCGTCGACGACTCGGAACTCGACGACGCGGCGGAGGACCTGCTCGCGCAACTGGCCACCGGGCCCACCGTCGCGCTCGGCCTGGCCAAACAGGAAATCAACTACGCACAGCACGCAACGCTGACCGAAGCCATGACACAGGAACTTCTCCACCTCGAACTATCCTGCCGCACAGCCGACTTCAAAGAAGGGCTGACAGCGTTCCGGGAGCGCCGAGCGCCCGACTTCCAAGGCCGCTGACCCGAAGGGACGCTCATGTCAGTCAGAGACACCATCAAATACGAAGTCGAGGGGCACAAGGCCACGATCACGCTGAACCGGCCCGATGCGCTCAACGCGCTGAGCCCGCACATGATCACCGAGTTACGCGCGGCGTATCGGGAGGCGGAGGACGACGACAACGTCTGGCTGCTCATTGTCACGGGCACCGGGCGCGCGTTCTGCACCGGTGCCGACGTCAAGGAAATCCCCGGTGACGGCAAGGTCGTCAACGAGCGGCCGTATCTGTCCAGCTACGAGCAGTGGGAAGCACCGCAGGAAGGCACACCACCGTTTCGGACCATGGCCAAACCGGTGCTAGCGGCCATCAACGGCCTGTGCTGCGGCGCGGGCCTGGACTGGGTCACTACCGGAGATATCGTGATCGCGTCCGAGAAGGCGACGTTCTTCGATCCTCACGTCAGCATCGGCTTGGTCGCAGGGCGCGAGGTGGTGCGGCTCGCTCGTGTGTTGCCGCGGTCGGTCGCCTTGCGAATGGCGTTGACGGGCAAGCACGAGAGGATGAGCGCGCAGCGGGCGCTGGAGCTCGGAATGATCAGTGAGGTCGTCGCACATGACCGGCTGCTCGAACGCGCCCACGAGATCGCCGACATCGTGAACTCGAACGCGCCGCTGGCGGTGCGGGGAACCCGGCTGGCAATCCTCAAAGGGCTGGACCTGCCGCTGCACGAGGCCGAGATGCTGGCCGAGGCGTTCCGTGAACGGAACCTGCACACCGAGGATTCCCTCGAAGGGCCGCAGGCCTTCGTCGAGAAGCGGACTCCCGATTGGCAGTGCCGGTGACAGGCTTCCAGACGATCCTGCTCGAGGTCGACGCGGCAGACCGCGTCGCGACCATCACGCTGAACCGTCCCGAGGCGCTCAACGCGTTCAACCGGACGATGTGCGAGGAGATGGCGCAGGCATGGCGCGCGGTCAAGGCCGACGAGTCCGTCAACGCGGTCGTGTTGCGAGCCGCGGGCACAAGGGCATTCAGCGCCGGCCTGGATGTGAAGACGCCCTACGGCCAGCCGGACAGCGTGTGGAACCACGAGGATCCCGGTGAACCGCTCAGCCCCAAGTGGCAGAAGATGTGGAAGCCCGTTGTATGTGCCGTCCAGGGGGTGTGCACCGCGGGTGCGTTCTACTTCGTCAACGAATCCGACGTGGTGATCTGCTCGACCGACGCGACGTTCTTCGACTCGCATGTCAGTGCCGGGCTCGTCAGCGCGCTCGAGCCGATCGGGCTGATGCGACGCATCGGGCTGGGCGAGACACTGCGGATGGCACTGATGGGCAACGACGAGCGGGTCAGCGCGGATACCGCCCTGCGGATCGGGCTGGTGTCGGAAGTGCTGCCCCCCGAACTCCTTTGGCAGCGCGCCCACGAGATCGCGGCGACGATCGCCGCCAAACCCACCTCGGCGACGCAGGGCACGGTGAAGGCGATCTGGGAGTCGCTGGACAAGCCGTACCGGGCCGCGCTGGAACAGGGATTGATCTATACGCGGCTGGGCAACCCGCTCGGACAGGCCGAACTCGCCGCGACCGATACAACGGCCACCCAGCCGAGGCTGCGCTGATGGATCACCCGCTGGTTCGGCGGATCGCCGGCGTCCTCGAACTGGAGCCGGATGCGCCCGCGATGGAATTTGAGGGCCAATGGTTTTCGTGGCGCGAGCTCGGTGGCGCGGCCGACCGCATTCGAGCGCTGACGCGCCCTGGCGCGCAGGTGGGAATGCTTCTGCGGAACCGGCCGGCACACGTGGCCGGGTTTCTCGGGGTGCTGCTGGGTGGCGGGTGTGTGGTCGTCATCAACCCCTCCCACGGCGAGGACCGCATCCGGGCCGACCTGGAAGCACTGCGGCTGCCGGTGGTCGTCGGCGAACCCGACGACGTGGCGCCGTTTGCGTCCGCGGCTGCAACGACGGTGTCGATCTCGGGGCTGACGGACGAGCCCCGGGTATCGGGAACACGCCGTGTCGACGATCCCGGCAGGCCCGGTGTTGCGGTCCGGATGCTGACCAGCGGAACGACTGGGCCGCCCAAGCGAATCGACCTGACCTACGACATGCTCGCCCGCAGCGTCATGGGCGCCGAGTTCGACCAGCCACCGCCGGCTCGACTTTGCCGCGGCGTCGCGATCGTCAACGCGCCGCTGGTGCACATCGGCGGGGTGTTCCGGGTGCTGCAGTGCGTCACCGACGCGAGATCCTTCGTGCTGCTGGAGCGCTTCGAGTTGCGCCGATGGGCCGATGCGGTGCGCACGCACCGGCCGGGCGCGGTGTCGCTTGTTCCCGCCGCGTTGCGGATGGTGCTGCACTCCGACCTCACGCGCGACGACTTGGCAGGCATCCGCGCCGTCACGTCCGGCACCGCACCGCTGTCACCGGAAGACGCCGACGCATTCACCGCGAAGTTCGGCATTCCCGTCTTGACATCCTATGCGGCAACGGAATTCGGCGGCGGAGTGGCCGGCTGGTCACTCGCCGACTACCAGAGGTACTGGCAGGCCAAACACGGCAGCGTAGGACGCGCGACGCTCGGCGCGCAGCTGCGAGTGGTCGACGACGACGGCACGCCGTTGGGAACGGACCGGGTTGGGCTGCTGGAGGTCAAACCCGGCCAGCTGGGCGACTCCACCGACTGGATCCGCACCACCGACTTGGCCCGCATCGATGCCGACGGCTTCCTGTGGATTGTCGGACGCGCAGACCAAGCCATCATCCGCGGCGGATTCAAGGTGATACCCGACATGGTGCGCGCCGCGCTGGAGAGCCATCCGGCGGTGCAGGGCGCGGCAGTGGCCGGGCGCGCAGACGACCGTCTCGGCGAAACCCCGGTCGCCATGGTGGAATTGCGCACCGGTGCGTCCACCGACCCCGCCGAACTCGCCGGATTTCTGCGGGCACGGTTGGCTCGCTACGAGATCCCGACCGAAATCGCGATCGTCGAGGCCATCCCCCGGACACCGTCGGGCAAGCCCGACATGAGAGCCGTCAGAAGCCATTTCGCTGCCTCGCGCGAGCATGTCCGGTAGGTCGACGATCGCCCACGTCCTGCGCAGGCAGTCGCGGGATCGCGGCGACCACCCTCTTCTAGTGTGCGACCTCGAGCGCATCACCTATGCCGAAGCCGACAAGCGCTCGGCGCTGCTGGCCCGCGGCCTGATTGCGCTCGGCGCGGGCAAGGACACCCATGTCGGACTGCTCTACCCGAACGGTGTGCAGTTCGTCATCGGCATGCTGGCCGCCGCGCGCATCGGTGCCGTCGTCGTGCCGTTCTCGACGTTCGCGACCGGGCCGGAAATTCATCGGCAACTGGTCCACAGCGACGCTGAAATCCTGCTTGCCGCAGCGTCGTTCCGCGCGCACGACTATGTGCAGCGGCTTGACCACATACCGGCGTCGCCCCAACTGCGCCACCGCTTTCACGACATCGAGCAGGTCTGCCGTCTCGGCGATACGGTCGACGACACGCTGTTGGCGGCCATTGAAGACGACGTGGACGGCTCCGACACGCTGGCGATCGTCTACACCTCCGGCTCCACCGGCACCCCGAAAGGTGTCGTGCACACGCACGCAGCGCTGCTGAAGCACCAGTGCAACCTCAACGAGATCCGCGGGCTGACGGCACAGGACAGACTGTTCTGCAATTCACCGTTCTTCTGGATCGGTGGGTTCGCGTTCGGTCTGCTCGCCACGCTCGTCGCCGGTTCGACCCTGGTGTGCTCGACCGCTACCGATGCCGGTGCGACGCTCGACCTGCTGGAGGCAGAGAAGCCGACGATCACAAACGGTTTCGCTGCCGCCGTCGCCCACCTCGTAAAGCATCCGAGCTTCCCAGGGCGCGACTTGTCGCCGATGCGACGGGGGAACCTGTACCCGATCATGGCCGCCGATGCGCGGCCCGCCGATCCGGAGCTGCGGCAGAACATGCTGGGGATGACCGAGGCCGGCGGTGTCTTGCTGCTCAGCGGCGACGAAACCGACCAGCCCGAACACCGCCGCGGTTCGTTCGGTCTGCCCGCTCCCGGTTTCGAGACCAAGGTCGTCGAGTCCGGCGAACTGTGCATCCGTGGACCGTATGTGATGCAGCGCTATTACAAACGGAGCCGGGAAGAATGCTTCGACGCCGACGGCTGGTTCCACACCGGCGACCTCGTCCGTACCGACAGCGACGGTTACGTCTACTTCCTCGGCAGGCGCGGTTCGATGATCAAGACCGCCGGCGCGAATGTGGCTCCGGCAGAAGTGGAAACGGCCATCAGCAAGGTCACCGGCGGGATGGCGGCCTACGTGGTCGGCCTGCCCGATCCGAAGCGCGGGCAGCAGGTGGCCGCGGTCGTCGTCCTCGCCGACGGCGAGCAGTTCGACGAGTCCGCGCTGCGGCACGAACTGAAGTCGCAGCTGTCGGCCTACAAGATCCCGGCCCGGTTCGTCGCGCTGCCAGAGCCGAACCTGCCGCTGCTGCCGAGCGGCAAGGTGGACATGGAGAAGCTCAAGAGGGTGTTCGATGCCTGAGCATCCCTCGACCATTGACGCGCTGGTGCGGTTTCGGGCCGCCCGCGACGGCGCCAAACCGGCGGTGATCGATCCGGGGAGGCGAATCACCTACCGCGAGCTCGACGTAACGACCCGGGAGCTGGCTGCTGTCTTCGTCGACGCCGGCGTGCGCAAGGGCGCCCGCGTCGGGCTGATCATGCCCAACAGCGTGCGATGGGTGCAGCTGGCTCTTGCCTTGACCCGGATCGGTGCGGTGCTGGTGCCCCTCAGCACGCTGCTGACGCCCCGCGAACTGACGGCGCAGCTGCGCACGGCCTCGGTGCAGTTCCTGGTCGCGGTGGAGGA
>JBAPQQ010000218.1:0-6038 GCA_049280695.1 Mycobacterium sp. | reverse complement strand
GGAAGTGGCCGCAGAAGATCACCGCATTGGACCAGACGTTGCGGATGACGTTGGCCAGAACGTTGGCGGTGGCGGTGGTCTTGAAGGTGGCCGCCGGTGACGCCGACGTGACCGCCGGGTACGCGACGTAGTCCTTGAACAGCTGCTTGCCGGCCTTCGTCGACATCTCCCGCAGCCGCACCTGCGTGGCCTCGCGGTTGGCCCGGCCCTTGAAGAGCTTGCCCATCTCCAAGTGCTGCAACGCAACGCCCCACTCGAAACCGAGCGCGAGGATCGTGTTCCACAGCACGTTGAGGACGTTGAACTTCTTCCAGGGCTGGTCGCGGGTGACGCGCAGCATGCCGTAGCCGACGTCGTCGTCCATCCCGAGGATGTTCGTGTACTTGTGGTGCTGGAAGTTGTGCGTGAAGCGCCAGTGCTTGGCCGCGCCGCCCATGTCCCACTCCCACGTCGAAGAGTGGATTTCGGGATCGTTCATCCAATCCCATTGGCCGTGCATGACGTTGTGGCCGATCTCCATGTTCTCGACGATCTTGGCCAGGCCGAGCGTCGCGGCTCCGGCCCACCAGGCCGAGCGCTTCGAACTGGCGGCCAGGATCGCCCGGCCGGCCACCTCGAGGGTGCGCTGGGCGGCGATCGTGCGGCGGATGTAGCGCGCGTCGCGCTCACCGCGGGAGTCTTCGATGTCCTGGCGTATCGCATCGAGCTCGAAGGCCAGGCTTTCGATGTCCGCGTCCGTGAGGTGGGCGAACACCGGGACGTCTGAGATAGCCACGCGCTCTCCTTCCGTCGGTCGCTGCCTACGTTAGCGTAACCTACGATAGCGTAGGTTACCAGTGGGTAATTCCTAGATGTCGAGCGCGCAATCACCAGACGCCGCCGAAATGCAGGTCTGGATGCGAGTGCCCGGTTCGTGCTCGACGCCGGTGCGCAGATCCCGGACGTGGCCGTCGACCAGGCCCACCACGCACGACTGACAGATGCCCATTCGGCAGCCGAAAGGCATTCGCACACCGGCGTTTTCACCGGCATCCATCAGCGACGTAGCCGCATCGGCCGCGACGCGCTTGCCGCTGCGGGCGAACGTCACCACGCCGCCCTGCCCGTGCGGCGCCGCCTTGCTCACCGCGAACCGCTCGAGATGAAGTCGCCCGGCGACGCCCGCCTCGGCCCACACCCGCTCGGCGGCATCGAGCAACCCCTGCGGACCGCATGCCCACGTCTCGCGCTGGCGCCAGTCCGGGACGTCGTCGCCCAGCCGGCGCAGATCCAGCCGGCCCTGCGTCCGGGTGGTCCGCACGCGCAATCGATAGCCGGGCTTCTCGCGAGCCAGCGCAGCCAGCTCCGCCGCGAACATCACGTCGGATTCGGTCGGAGCGCTATGGATGTGCAGGACATCGGTGATCTGGTCGCGGCGGGCCAGCGTGCGCAGCATCGACATCACCGGCGTGATGCCGGAACCGGCCGTCAGGAACAGCACCGCGGCCGGCGTGGGGTCCGGCATCACGAAGTTGCCCTGGGGCGCAGCCAGCCGCACGATCGTGCCAGGCGCGACACCGCTCACCAGATGCGTGGACAGGAAGCCCTCCGGCATCGCCTTGACGGTGACGGTGATGGTCCGCTGTCGTGCGCCCCACCTCGATGTCGTCGGCCCTGCGGCTCCGGGCGTGGACGTCAACGAGTACGAACGCCACCGCCAACGGCCGTCGACGAGCACTCCGATGCCGACGTACTGACCCGGCTGGTAGTCGAACTGGAACCCCCAGCCCGGCTTGATGACCAGCGTCGTGGAGTCGGTGGTTTCACGCCGGACCTCGACGATCCGTCCGCGCAGTTCGCGGGCCGACCACAGCGGGTTCGCGAGTTGCAGGTAGTCGTCGGGAAGCAGCGGGGTGGTGATGCGCCCGGCCACCGCGCGCACCGCCTTCCACACCGGGTGTTTGGCGGCGGTGCCGGAGACGGTTGCCGCCTGCGTGTCGGCGACGACAGCGGACGGCTTGTGAATTTTCGCAGCCATAACTACAACTCCCCGCAGTTTCGGTCCGTCAAACCTACGGTACCGTAACCTACGGTCGCGTAACAGTCGGCTCAGAGCAGTTCGAGAAGAAACGGCAGCTCTTGCGGCGCATACCAGGCGAGATCGTGGTCCTGCGCATCCCCGACGGCCAGCTCGGCGTCTTCATCGCCCAGGTCGGCGGAGTCGACCACCTCGGCCGCCGCCGCCACCGCTTCCTCAGCCGCCGCGTTGTCGACGTGGACGCACACTACCTGATCCAGCGACACGGGCCCGGTGACCCGCACCACGGCGTCGTCGAGCAGAGGCAGCGGCGTCAATCGGCCCACGTCGGCCACGAGCACCGCCCTGCGGGGCGGCAGATCGGACTGCTCTGAGGCGAGCAGGCGCAGCGAGGCCAGCGCCGCCTCGCGCAGCGCCACCTCGGCCAGTTCGTCGTCGCCACCCGACGAATAGGCCTCTCGGAGCGCGGGCGTCACCGCGAACGCCGTGCCGTTGACAGGGGCCAGCTTCCCGTCGGCGACCAGCCGCTGCAGCATCGCCAGCGTCGCCGGCACGTAGACCTGCGTCACATGGCCTCCGGGTCGCCCGCCAGCCGGGCCGCGTGGTCCGGAACGTAGTTGTACTGGTGCCGCGGTGGACGCTCGTAGGTGCCCGAATGGACGGGCTTGGCCGGCAGCTTGACCTTCGGCTGCGGCATCTCTTCGTATTCCACGGTGGACAGCAGGTGCGCCATCATGTTGAGCCGCGCGCTCTTCTTGGAGTCGGATTCGACTACGTACCACGGACTCCTGGGCGTGTCGGTGACCACCATCATCTCGTCGCGAGCCCGTGAGTAGTCCTCCCAGCGATACACCGACTCCAAGTCCATCGTGGAAAGCTTCCATTGCCGCACCGGGTCGGTCAGACGCGAGCGGAACCGCCGCAGCTGCTCGGTGTCGGACACCGAGAACCAGTACTTGCGCAGCAGGATGCCGTCGTCGATCAGCATGTTCTCGAAGATAGGAGCCTGCTCGAGGAACAGTGAATGTTCTTGCGGTGTACAGAATTTCATCACCTTCTCGACGCCGGCACGGTTGTACCAGGACCGGTCGAGCAGGACGATCTCGCCGCGGGCCGGCAGCTGGGCGACATAGCGCTGGAAGTACCACTGCCCTCTTTCCCGGTCGGACGGCGCCGGCAGCGCCTCGATGCGGACGACGCGGGGGCTGAGGTACTCGGTGATCCGCTTGATCGTGCCGCCTTTGCCTGCGGCGTCGCGGCCCTCGAAGAGGACGACGATGCGTGCGCCCGTGTGGCGGGTCCATTCCTGCAGCTTCACGAATTCCGTTTGCAGCCGGAACAATTCCGACTCGTACACATCGGCGGGCATCTTGCGCCGCTTTGCCTTTGTCCCGGACCCGTCCCGCGCCTTCTTCTTGCCCATCGGCGAATGGTATCGCCGCCGGCCTACTGTGCGGCCTCGATCAGCTCGTCGAGAGACTCCTGCAGCAGGATGGGCAGCATCTCGACGTCGCTCATGGCGTCGCGGTCTGCGTTGATGCCGAAGTACAACATCCCGCAGTACGAGGTCACTCCGATGGCCAGCACCTGGTTGTGCAGCAGCGGCGGCACAGCATACGTCTCGAGCAGCTTCGCACCCGCGATGTACATCTGCGACTGCGGCCCAGGCACATTCGTCATCAACAGGTTGAACACGCGCGCCGAGTAGTTGGTGGCAACCCGGACGCCCATCGCGTGCAACGTCGGTGGCGGGAATCCTGACAACGTGACGATGGTGCGGGCGTCCACCAGGCTCGAGGCGGTGGGATGGCTTTCGGTGGCGTGGGCGATCTGTGAGAGTCGCACCACCGGATTGCCCTCTCCCACCGGCAGATCCACCAGGAATGGCGACACCTCGCTGATCGCCTGACCCGGGCCGGCGTTGGTTTCCAGGTCGGCCTCCGGGTACACCGACATCGGGGCCATCGCCCGCACGGTCAACGCCGTGGTCACCGCTTCGCCCCGCGACATCAGCCAGTTGCGCAGCGCCCCCGCGACAACCGCCAGCACGACGTCGTGGACATCGCAGCCGTAGCGGGCCCGCAGCTTGCGGTAATCCTCCAGCCGACCGGTCGCCACGGTGAACCGGCGGTTGCGCGACACCTGGGTGTTCAGCGGGCTGTCCGGGGCGGTGCCGCGCAGCACCGTGCGGGCCGTGTGGGTCAACTGCCGGCCGACGTCGGCGAGGTAGCCGGCGTTGGTGACCACGTCGGTGATCGCGGAGCGGATCGCGTCGAGTTGCGTGGTGGGCCGCGTCACCCAGTCACCGACGGCGCCCATCACCAGCTCGAAGTTTGACGGTTCGTGCGCGGGGATCCAGATGTCCTCACCGAACTCCGGGGGGCGTTGTGTCCGGTCGGCGATCACGTGCCCGATCGCCAGCGCAGTCATCCCGTTCACCAGCGCCTGGTGGTATTTCGTGTAGACCGCAAGGCGGTTCTTCGCCAAGCCTTCCACCAGGTACATCTCCCAAAGCGGCCGTGACCGGTCCAGCGGTCGCGACGCGAGCCGGGCGATGAGTTCGCGGAGCTGTTCGTCGCTGCCCGGCGAGGGCAACGCCGAGCGCCTGATGTGATAGGTGATGTCGAAGTCGGGGTCGTCGACCCACACCGGCCGGGCCAGCCCGAAGGTGACCTCCCGCACCTTCTGCCGATAGCGCGGAATCTGGGGCAGCCGCTGCTCGACGGTGCGCAGCAGCGTCTCATAGGACAGGCCGCCCTTCGGGCGGCGCAGGATCGACAGCGACCCGACATACATCGGTGTCGACGTGTCCTCCAGGTGGTAGAACGACGCGTCGGACGCCGACAACCGGGTGACCATCGCTGCCGAACCTCCCCTCGCCTCGCCATCAGCCGCAGCTTCCGCCACCGTATCCGGCGTCTGCGGTAAACCGCATTGTGGGTGACAGCAGCACATTTTGGCGACAGGACGGTCGCGTCGGCCGTGTGATCATTGATCACGTCTGCGTCTCTCCAGCAGGCACTTCCGGAACCGTCATTGCTGGAGGGCGCCCATGATCCGCAACCTGACCGTCGTCCCCGTCGCCGACTACGAGCCGCCGATCGGTGCGCCACGCCCCCCGACGATCGGGCGGCCCGTTCGCAGCCTCACCGCGGTGCCGGCGCTCCCGGACCAGCCGGTTGCGCACGCCGCGGCGGCGTTCGCCGACGTCGCTCTGAGAGGGGTGCTCGAGGTTGTCGACGGGCGCCGGCCGTTCGCCCAGCTGCAGCCGCTCCTCGGCGACGGGCTGGCCGACACGGTGATCACGCTGGCCCGATCATTGCGGGGCCGGCCTGACGAGGTGTCGTCGGCGGCGCAGCTGCGCCGGGTGCGGCTGCGCATCGTCGACCGAGACGGCGACGTCGCCGAGGTGTTCGCCACGTTCTACCGCGGCGGCAGGGTGCGGGCCATCGCAGGACGGATTGCGCGGGCCGACGTCCGGGGCCGTCGGCGTTGGCGTCTCGTCGCGCTGCAGATGGGTTAGCGTGGTATTCGTGGAAGGCAACACAGTAAGTGTCGAACGGGTCATCGATGCCCCCGCGAGCGCGATCTTCGCGCTGGTCGCCGATGCGGGCAAGCACGCAAGCTTCGACGGCTCCGGCACCGTGCAGCACGCCGCGCAGGAGTCGATGCCGCTGTCGGAGGGCTCGAAGTTCGGCATGTCGATGAAGATGGGCTTGCCCTACCGGACCACGAACACGGTCATCGAGTACGAACCGGACCGGCACATCGCGTGGCAGACGACGATGCTGGGCGGCTTGGTCGGCGGCCGGATATGGCGCTACGAACTGGAACCGGCCGGGGAGGGCACGCTGGTGCGCGAGACCTGGGACATCTCCCGGGACAAGCAGGCACTGATCCTGAAGAACACCGGCATGCCCAAGCAGGCCGAGCAGGGCATGCGTGCGACGCTGGAACGCATCGCGGGGCTGGTCGAAAAGGGTTGAGCCCCTAGCGCCGTCGCGCGGACTTGGCGCTGCGT
>JBAPQQ010000217.1:0-6652 GCA_049280695.1 Mycobacterium sp. | reverse complement strand
GTGTCGGGCAGCCGCTTGGCCGCGCGCGCGGCATCGAGCATCGCGTTGCCCTCGGCCACCCGGCTGACGTAGGTGTGCACACCGGGTGTGCCGAGCCCCTCGTAGTCGGTCATCACGATCGCGAAGCCGCGCGCCACCATCGTGGAGACGAACAACTCCTCGTAGTTGAACGCCAAGTCGGCGAACGGCGCCCAGTGGATGCCCTGGTTGAACAACCTCGACGGCGCGCACTGGTCCCCCTGGCCCTGCGTGCCGGGCCCGTAGACCAGAAGTGGGCGCGGCCCGTTGCCCGGCCAGTCGTTGTACGGCTCGAAGTAGGTGCCGGTGACGACGTTCGGGTGGCCGCGAGCGTCGGTGCTGCGGTACATGATCCGCGTTCCGGTCGCCATGATCGCGCCCAGCTGACCAGAGGGTTCCAGCACGAGGCGAGACGGCTCGCTGCGGATCAGGTCACCGGGCTCACTGGGCGGAAGCGGGTCGGGCGGAGTGTAGAACTCGGCGTACTCGTCTTCGTTGAAGTACGGGTCGTGGCGGTCGGCGTGTGCCGCCGGACCGCACAGCGCGGCCACCAGCAGAACGGCGAGGGCGAACGCTACTTGAGGCAACTGCCGGCGTCGACGGGCAGGGTGACGCCGGTGATGTAACGCGACTCGTCGGATGCGAAGAACAACACCGCGTTGCTGACGTCCTCGGCTTCGACCCACGGAATCGGAAGTGTATGGAACATTTGGCAGATTGGGGCCATATCGTCAGCACCCGGGTTCTCCAGATCGGGACGGAACATCTTGAAAGTGCCCTCGTTGTGCAACATCGGCGTCGCGACGTGCGTCGGATGCACCGAATTGACCCGGATCATGTGCTGGCCCAACTCGACGGCGAAGGAGCGCATGATGCCCACCACGCCGTGCTTGGCGGCGACGTAGTTGCCGCATTGCGGGTAGGCCTTCAGACCGCCGACCGAGCTGGTCAGCACGATCGAGCCACCCCGGCCACCGGCAATGATATGGGGCACACCGGCTTTCACCGACTTCCAGACGCCGGACAGGTTGACGTCGATCATCTCCTGCCAGTCGTGCTCGCTGGTCTGGTCGAGTGTGTCGCCACCGTTGCCGATGCCGGCGTTGGCGACGATGATGTCCAGCCGGCCGAGCTGCTCGACCCCGCTGTCCACCGCAGCCTTGAGCGCGTCGTAGTCGCGCACGTCGACTTCGGCGGTGAAAATCCGGCGGTCGAGGCCCTTGACCAGGTCGGCGGTCTCGGCGAGGTCTTCGGGCGTGGCCGCGGGGATCGTGGTGTTCTCGACGATCGGCTTGCAGACGTCCGCGGCGATGATGTCGGCGCCCTCCCGCGCCAGCCGCACCGCATGGCTGCGGCCCTGACCACGTGCCGCACCCGTGATGAACGCAACCTTGCCCTCGAGCCGGCCAGCCATCGCTACCTCGTTTCGATGAATGTTGAGCAGTCGCTCAGCACTCTGTCACTCGCGGGCGCCGGTGTCAATCAGCGATTTCGGCGCGCAAACGTGCGCTGAGCGACCGTTCGCGCGCCGAAATCACTCAGCTCTGGGCCTTGACCGGCGGCCGGTAGAAGATCAGCAACTGGCCGATCCCGCCCACAAGTCCCAACCCCAGCGAAATCGCCATGCCGGCCCAGCCGTGCAACCATCCGGCGTCCGGAAACAACAGGTGGTCCAGGCTGAACCGCCCGGCGCCGATGGTGGCCACTGCGACCGCGCTCAGTGCGAGTACCAGGTTGTACTCCCAGCCTTCCTTCACGATGAAGAACCCGTTCGGCCGGTGCACCGTCCAGGCCGCGACGAGCATGAGCGCGACAAACCCCGCGGCCGGAATGGGCGTCAACAGGCCGACGGCAAGGCCGAGCCCGGCCGACGTTTCGGTGAGTGCGGCGATGCGGGCGTGCAGCGTACCGGGCTTCATTCCGATACTTTCGAACCACCTCGCCGTGCCCGGGATCCTGCCGCCGCCGAAGAACTTGTTGAGACCGTGTGCGGCCATGGTGAGTCCGAGCACCAGCCGCAAGATCAGCAACCCGGTGTCCAGCGCGTAGTCAGAAGAAATCACGAAACCTCCTAAATGTCAACGTGTTTCGGGCGACACAGGCGTCGCCTTGATGATCGCCTGAACGGTGCGCCGGCAGCGGCCGCAGTCCGAGCCGGCGCCGCAGGCCCCGGCGACCTCGTTGGTGGTCGAGGCGCCCCGAGCGACGGCCTCGGCCACTGTCTGGCTCGTCACCCCGTGGCACAGACAGACATACATCGACGGCAACCCGCTCAGAGATTCTCATCGATTCGCATCATGTGCAGGAACTTGCCGACGAAAAGCGGCGGGTACGCGCCCATCCCGGCGCGTTCCATCCATTCCGCGGCCGCGTCCGGATGGTCGATCCATCGCCGGGCGCTGTCCTCGTTGTCGATCTGCTGCAGGATCATCACCTCGCGCGCATCGTCGAACGCCTGGAAGATCCAGGTCTTCTCGATGCCTGCGGCCTCGAACCGGTCGAGTGCCAGATGAACGTGCTCGACAAGCTTCGCCACGTCTCGCACCGATGTCATCGCGGCGACCACGACACTGGGCGGTGCGGGTTTGGTCGAGTCGACGAGGCTGACGCCGTCGACGAGTGCGCCCGCGAACACCGCGGGAATGTCGGTGACACCGACGGCGTCGAACCATTCGAAGAACACCCGTGAGCGCAGAAGATCGACGATCGGCTCGTGGTTGTGCACGACGATCGACACCAGCACCCGCCCGGGATCGTTGGTCGACGCGTGCACGAAGACGTGATGCGCCCCGATCTCGGCCAAGGCCGCCTTGCGCTTCTCGAGCAGGCGCGGCACGCGCGCAGGGTCGGGGACGCGGTAATCCGAAGCGATCACCAGCGAGCGCGTGTCGGCTCCGTCGTAGCTAGTCACTGGCCGGAAGCGGCTTCGCCTCTTTGATGTTCAACGGGGTTTCCCCGATGCTGAGCGTGCCGGCGCCCGCCTTGGTTACCAGCACCTCGGCGCCCGTGTCGTCGACGTACCGCTTGCCCATGACGTTTCCGCCGGAGAAGTTCGGGTCGAGCACGGCGTCACCGGTGGTGTCGGCGCCGAGTTCGCGCATCGGAGCTCCGCCGGCGCGCAGGTCGTCAAGCCCGTCGCCGGTCTTGATCACGATGACCTCGGTGTCGCACACCTGGCTCTTGAGTCGGGTCCCTGTCTTGATCATCACTGTCCCTTCTTTTCTAGTAGCTCGTCGACGAGAGTGCGCCGCAACACTTTTCCGGTCGGGGTGGAGGGCAGCCCATCGCGAAACACAACGCGGTCGGGCGTACGAGAACCTCTCAACGTCTTACGGACGTGAGAGCGCAGCTCTTCTGGATCGGGGTCTACCCCTTCGGCCGGTACCACCACCGCCACGATGATCTGGCCCCACTGCGGGTCCTCAACCCCGACGACCGCGACATCGCGTACCGATTCATGTTCGACGAGAACGTCTTCCACCTCGGCCGGTGCGATGTTCTCGCCACCCCGGATGATCGTGTCGTCGGATCGTCCGGAGATGAACAGGTAGCTGTCGCCGTCGACCGAGGCGATGTCCCTGGTGGGAAACCAGCCCTCGTCGTCGAGCACCGAACCGATCTCGGCGTATCTTCCCGACACCTGGTCGCCCCGGACGTACAACTCGCCGGGCTGGTTCGCGCCCAGCACGGCGCCGTCCTCACCGCGGATCTGAACCTCGATCCCGGGCACCGGACGGCCCACCGAACCAAGCCGTCTTCTGCCCTTCTCGTCGGTCGCGGCTTGCGCGGCACGATGGTCCTCTGGAGTCAGCACCGCAATGGTGGAACTGGTTTCGGTGAGCCCGTAGGCATTCACGAAACCGACGTCGGGGAGCAGGTCGAGCGCCTTGCGGACCAGCGGGAGAGCCACCTTCGAACCGCCGTATGCCAGCGTGCGCAGTGTCGGCAGTGCAACCGGACGTCGTGCGAGTTCGGAGACGATCCGATCGAGCATCGTGGGAACGACGGTCGCGCTGGTCACCGCCTCTTCACGGACCAGTCGGATCCACTCCGTAGCGTCGAATTGGGTGAGATACACCATCTTCCGGCCGGCGTACAGGTTGGACAGCGCCGCGCTCACGCCGGCGATGTGGTACGGCGGCACACAGATCAGCACGGCATCGTCTGGCTCTGCCGACGCGAATTCGACAGTCCCCATGACGTAGCTGGTCAAGTTGTTGTGCGACAACTCGACGGCCTTGGGTCGCGACGTCGTGCCGGACGTGAACAGCACGATCGCCACGTCCTCGGGATCGGCGAACTCGGCGACGGGCTCGGCGGTGCGTGCGGCCGCGACGAAGTCCTCTGAGCTGACTGTCTTTACACCCGCACCTTGCACCATGTCGCGGTACTCGTCGTCGAAAACCACCAGCGGCCGGGGCAGCCGGGCGACCAGTTCGTGCAGCCCCTCGCTGCTCAGTCGGTAGTTGAGTGGGGTGAAGGCGCGGGCCGCCCGAGCAGAGGCGAAGATCAACAGTGGCAGCATCGCCCCGCCGGTGCCCACGTAGGCGACGCTGTGGGCACCCGTTGTCGCAATCAGCCCGGCGCCGCCGTCGGCGAGGCCGCAAAGTTCACCTACGCTCAGGCGTGTCCCGCCGGAGACCAGTGCCTCCCGATCCGAATCGGCCGACAGCGCCATTTCGAGCAACAGCGAAATGCTCATGGCACCGCTACACCGGCTTTATCGACGAGATGAGCCACTTACCGTCAACTTTCGACAGGGTGACCATCACGCTGCGCGAGGCCATCGACGGTCCCGGGCTGTCCAACGTCGTGGTGGTCTGGTTCATGAAGACAAGCACGTCCGCGGAGTCCGGACGCAGTTGCGACACTGCGGCGGCGGTCACGGCGGCGTTGGTCTTCATCGCCTTCTGCTTGGCGATCGACGCTACTGCACCCGACGCGTCACGCTCGTACTGCGTGAGGAACTCCCCCGTCAGGTGTGCCTTCGCGGCCGCGATGTCGCGGTCGACGGAGTTGGATGCGTACGAGTAGACGGCGACGGTGCCCTCGGATGCCGCCGTGACGGCCGAGCGGGCGGCGTCCTCATCCATCTGCTGGTCGGGGCGATACAGGAAATAGGCCAGTGCCGCGAACAGCGCAACCGCAGCCACCACGGCAGCGGCCCACCGCCAGCGCTCGCCCCGCATGCGTCCAGCGAGGGTTCGGACACGCGTCAGCCGTCCGGCCCGGACTTCGTCGTCTGAGTCGGCCGACTCACTCACCACGGTGTCGTCGTCTGTCATGGCACGAACTCCACCCTCGACATCTTGAGCTGGTCGCCGTCGCGGGTGACAGTCACGCGGAAGCGGTAATAGCGGGGCTGCTTGTTGCCGGCGGCATTGGTGATTTCCTCGGTAGCCGTAACCAACACCACGGCCTCGTCGTCGGACACCGACTGCACCGCCGTCGCCGTCACGGTGCCGCGGGCGACCACTTTCGACGATTCGACCACCTTCACGAAATCGTCGGCCCTGGCCTCGTAGTCGTCGCGGAAGCTGCCCGTCGAGTGGTCGATGATGCGCTGCACGTCCTCCTTCGCATGCCCGAAGTCCAAGGACGTCAGCGCCGTGACTCCTTCGCTGGCTGCGGTGGAGAACTCGGCCGCACGCTGGTTGCGGGTCGTCACATTGTGGTGCTGCCAGAGGATGTACCCGCTACCGGCGAGTGCGGCCGCGATCACCAAAGCGGCGATCGCCTTCGCGACGCCGGGCCATCGTGGTCGCCGGAGCCGGATGCCAAGCCGCGAGGTCTTCTCGGCAGGAGCCTCGACGGCCGGCGTCTCCTCGTCCGTGCCGCTGGACCGCAGTTCCGTCACCCGCGCGCGCGCAGTGGCCGCGGCGGCCTCGGCCTCTGCGGCTTCAGCTTCGGCCTGCTCGAGCAGCGCCCGCATTTCGGCCGCTTCCTCCGTCGCGGAATCCGACGCGCCCACGCGCGCGGTCACGTCGTCACCGCCTCGGCCGTGCACCTCGTTGCCCATGAATCAGTCATACCGATCTCCGGTCCTAGTGGTCCTCGACCGGACAATTCTGCGCCGACGGGCAGCCCGAACGGTGGCCCATCCGCCCCAGCCCTCCTCCGTGTCGGCGCACGATTGGAGAACCACGTTATCACCCGGCCCGCAGCCGCTGCCAGACCACGCACGTCCGGCGTGCACTATTACGTCCACCACCTGCGGAAACACCATTCCCCTATTCCGCGAATACGGCTTACGACCGAGACCGCAGCCGGTCTTTCTGAACCTTTCCGGTCGCATTCAGCGGCAGCTCGTCGAGCAACTCGACATACCGCGGCACCTTGAAGCCCGCCATGCGCTCCCGAGACCACGCGATCAGCTCCTCGGCGGTGACTGCTGACTTCGGCACCACGAACGCCTTGCCGACCTGCCCTAGTCGCTCGTCCGGCACTCCTATCACGGCGGCTTGCGCGACCGCGGAATGCTCCAACAGAAACCCTTCGATCTCGGCCGGGTACGCGTTGAACCCGCCGACGATGAACATGTCCTTCTTGCGCCCGACGATCCGCAGCCGGCCGTTGGCGTCGAAGTTCCCCAGGTCGCCGGTGTGCAGCCAGCCGTCGTCGTCGATCACCTCTG
>JBAPQQ010000216.1:0-3419 GCA_049280695.1 Mycobacterium sp. | reverse complement strand
GCGTGCCGCTGCCCGCGCCCCGACTGCCCCGCCGGCGGCAACGACGGGCGCGCAGCGGGCGTGGTCATCCACGTGCTCACCGACGCCACCTCGCTCGATACGCCCAAACCCAAACCGGCGGGGCTATTGGGCACCGACAAGATCATCCCCGCCCCACTGCTTGCCGAGCTGATCCGCTCCGGAGCCACCATCAGCGACGTCCGCACACCCAGCGACACCCCCCAAGCCGGCTACGTGCCCTCGGCCAAGCTGGCCGAGTTCGTGCGCTGCCGGGACCTGACATGTCGCTTCCCGGGGTGCGAGCAGCCCGCCGAATTCTGCGACATCGACCACACCATCGCCTACCCGGCCGGACCGACGCATCCGTCCAACCTCAAATGCCTATGCCGAAAACATCACTTGCTCAAGACTTTTTGGACGGGCATCGGCGGCTGGGCTGACCGACAACTCCCCGACGGCACCATCGTCTGGACGGCCCCCACCGGGCGGACTTACAAAACCCTGCCCGGCAGCCGAATCTTTTTCCCCAGCTGGGATACCACCACCGCCGCACTCCCCCGCGCGGCAACGCCGGTGGCTGCAACCGCCGGCCGCAGTCTGATGATGCCTCAACGCCGCCGCACCCGCGCCGCCGAGCACGCCCAGCGGGTCCGCCAACAACGCGAACAAAACGCAGCTTGGCGCGCCCAATGGGCCCGCCAAGCTTCAACAGCTAAAAAGCCGCAGACCAAACCACCGCCCGAAGAAGAACCCGACTTCTGGGACACCAAGCCAAGGCCGGATCACGACGACGACGACCCGCCGCCTTTCTGAGTCAGCCGTGCCAGCGATGTAGCTGCGAGCCTGCCACCCAGGTGGAGTGGGTGCCGCTCGAAATGCGTTCGGGCAGCTGAAGTTTGCACACGGGACCGTCGCCGACCCGGGCCGCGTCGAACACGAGGCAGTACGACGCGTCGGCATTCATGTCTGTAGTCAACGTGACCAGGTACCCGTCGTCTTCCGCCGTGCTGCCGAGCCGCGGTGCCATCGCGGTCTCGCTCCCGTAGACGCCGTCGCCGAAGGAATACCGTTCTTCAGAGCCGCTGCGCAGGTCATGCTTCACCAGGCCGTCGAACAGGAACCACGACGGCTTACCGGTCGCGGCATACGTATACCGGTACGGCGCACCGGCGAATCCGGCGTTGATCATCCCGAATTCGGTGATGCTCTCCGAAAGCCGCTCCTCCGCAACGGCACCCGTCGTCAGGTTCAGCCGCCACCGGTGCAACCGCGCCTGCATGCGGTCCAGCGCCAGGAACCGGAATGCGCGCTGCCACTTGTCCCCCGTGCCGTTGTCGGCCGGGTCGGGATCACCCTGGAAAAAGCCGTCCAGCACGATCTCGTCACCGTCCTCGTACGCATTGACGAAGTGCAGCACGTACGTGGGCTCGGCCTCGAACCACCGGACCTCGTGACCACGCCGCGGGATCACCGCGAACCGTGACGGCATGTCGGGATGGAACCGGGCGGCATGCACGTCCTTCTTCAGCAGCTCCGGATCCCAGAACAGCGGGAAGTCGTTGAGGATGGCGTAGTTTCGGGTGAACGCCATGTCGTGTGGCAGCCTCGGGCCCGGCAAAGGGATGTCGACGTAGTGCACCAACTCACCGGTAGCGTCCACCACGCCGTAGTGCATGAACGGCGCCTGCTTGCTGTAGTTGAAGAACAGCAACTCACCGGTCGCCAGGTCGACCTTCGGGTGCGCGGACACCCCCCAGTCGAACGGAAACCGTCCTTTCCACGTCTCCTTGCCGAGCGTCTCCGCGGAGAGCGGATCGACCCGGTACAGATCACCGCACTGGTAGAAACTCGTCAACGCGGTGCCGCGGTGCACGATCACGTCGGTGCTCGACGCATCCTTCAACCGCCCCCGCGCTCCCCATCCGTCACGCTCGGACAGCTTGGGCGACTCCGCAAGCCCCGCCCACAACGGCCGGCCTGCCTCGTTCTCGGCGAGAAACCCCTCGGTGCGGATGAACCTGTTGCGGTAGAACGCTTCTCCGTCGTGGAAGCCGACGACGTGGATCATCCCGTCACCGTCGAACGGGTGATAGAACTTCAACGCCGGGTGCAGCGGATTCTCGGTGTTGCGCAGGTACACGCCGTCGAGGTCGCCGGGAATCTCGCCCTCGACGGCCGCCAGATCGTCGGCCCGCCACTCCGTCGTCTGCGGCCGCCATGCACCCGTCCGGTACGGGTGGTCGTCGTCCTCGGGCAGCGTCGACAGGAACTTCCCGACAACCTCAACGGACGTGTCTGCTCTTCGCGCAAGCGGCTCATCGCCCATCGACTGCTCCCACCACGAAACTGATCGACGTCGCCGTGCTTCCGCCGATGTTGAGCGTGCCGAACGTCCGCGCGCCATCCACCTGGTAGTCGCCCGCGGCGCCGCTGACCTGCTTGGCCGCGTCGACGAGCATCCGCACCCCTGTCGCCCCGACCGGATGTCCGCCGCCGATCAGCCCGCCGCTGGGGTTGATCGGCAGCAGCCCGCCGATCCGGATGTCGCCGCTCTCGACCGCCTGCCACGACTGCCCCGGCGGCGTCAACCCGATGTGGTCGATCGCCAGGTACTCGCTGGGCGTGAAACAGTCGTGCACCTCGAACCCGTCGACGTCGTCGAGTGTCACCTCCGCCCGGCCGAACGCATCCTGCACCGTCTCCCGCACGTGCGGCAGCACATACGAGTCATCCGCAGACCGGTCCAGCTTCTGCCGCAGCCCCAACCCAACCGTCCGATGCCCCCACCCCAGGATCCGCGCCACCGGACGTGCGTCGGGATGCGCCCGCAGGTACTCGTCGGACACCAGCACCACGCCCGCGCCGCCGTCGGTCACCTGGCTGCAGTCGTACCGGCGCAACCGGCCCTCGATCACCGGGTTCGTCTGGGCGAAAGCAAGATCGGGCACCTGCCAGTCGCGGGTTTGCGCGTTGGGGTTTTTTCGGGCGTTGCCGAAGTTCAGCTCGGCGATGGCCCGCAGGTACGCGTCGTCCAAACCGTAGCGGCGGTCGTATTCGTCGGCGACGTCACTGAACATCGACGGCCACATGAACTTCGCACCATGCCCCTCGTGGCCGATCCACGCCGCGGCACCGAGGTAGGCCGTCGCGGTGTCCCCTGGCACCGTCTTCTCCAGTTCCACGCCGAGGACCAGAGCGCTCGAGTAGGCACCGGAGCGCAGGTCGGCGATCGCGGCCAGCGCGGCGGCGCTACCTGACGCGCAGGCCGCCTCGTGCCGGGTCGCGGGCACACCCCACAGGTCCGGGCAGACGGTGGCGGGCATCGCGCCCAGCTGCCCCTGGCCGGCGAACAGCTCGCCGAACGCGTTGCCGACGTGCAGCACCCCGACGTCGCCGACCTTGGCCGACTCGAGCGTGCG
>JBAPQQ010000215.1:0-8857 GCA_049280695.1 Mycobacterium sp. | reverse complement strand
GCCAAACACCTTGTGCTACAAGCAGATCCGCTGGCCGCAACGGCCGGTACTCGCAGCGGTGCCCCTTCTCGGCGGCCACGGTGAACAACGCCTGCTGAGTGGTCCCGTGCAGGATCGGCAGTGCCGGCGGCGGGGTCTGCAGGCCGTCCGGTGTGGCGATTACCACCGTGGAACGCGGGCCCTCCAACACATAGCCGTCGGTGCTGACGAAGATCACGTCACCGGCGCCGCGTTCGGCCGCGTACCTCAGCGCCGCCATGTTCACCGCATACGACAGCGTCTTGGCGCCGGCGAGCAGCCAGGGCGCACCAGCGGCCGCCGTCGGCATCTCGCGTGCGAGCGTCAACGCGGCCAGGCCATCACGACGCACGGCCGTCACCCGATCGGGCAGCCGACCGATGGTGATGTACGCGGTGGGCGGCCCCCCGTTTTCCCGTCCGCGGCTGTACACCCACCGCATCACGCCCTCGTCGGCGCTGAGCTCGACCCACCGGGCCGCCGCCGCGCCGGACGCCCATCGCCAGGCGTCGCCATGGGGCAGGGGCAGGTCCATCAGCTCGGCCGACCGCGCCAGCCGGTCGAGATGTGCTTCCAGCAGGCAAGGCCGCCCCTCGCGCACCAGCAATGTCTCGAAGATGCCGTCGCCGCGCACAGCGGCGAGGTCGTCGGCGTGCAGAAGCGGCGCCTCGGGGTCGTGGAATTCCCCGTCCAGCGTCACGAGAACGGACGGCGATGAGCCGCTGGCACGAGGAGCAGAACGCATGGCCAACACCGTATCGGTGAACCGTAGAGTTGAACGCGTGGCTGCCGATGAGCGCTCGCGCCAAGAGCAAACAGCTGCCGTGCCCGCTCCCGCTACCAGCCCCGATGCGGGAGCCGCCTGGCACTACGGCGATCCCCTCGGCGAGCAGCGGACCGCTCTCACCGGCGCGGTGTTCGTCGACCGCTCGCACCGCGGCGTGATCACACTGACCGGCCCGGACCGCCTGTCGTGGCTGCACAACATCTCGTCGCAGCACGTCGCCGACCTCGCCGATGGCGCGACCGTCGAAAATCTCAGCCTCGACGGCCAGGGCCGTGTCGAAGACCACTGGATCCAAACCGAGCTGGGCGGGGTCAGCTACCTCGACACCGAACCGTGGCGCACCGCCCCGCTGCTGGCCTACCTCAAGCGGATGGTCTTCTGGGCCGACGTGGTCCCCGACGACCCCGACTACGGTGTGCTGTCGCTTCTGGGGCCGGCGCTATCCGAGCGCAAAGCCCTCGACGCGCTGGGCGTCGACGCGCTGCCAGCGGATCTGACCGCGGTGCCGCGGACCAGCGGGGGATTCGTCCGGCGGATGCCGAACTACCCCGAAGGCCCGGGCCTTGCGCTCGACCTGGTGGTGCCGCATGACCAGCTGTCCGCCTGGCATGACCGATTGCGGAAGGCGGGCGTGCGGCCGGCCGGCGTCTGGACCTACGAGGCACACCGCGTGGCCGGGCTGCGGCCGCGGCTCGGCGTGGACACCGACGAACGGACGATCCCGCACGAGGTCGGGTGCATCGGCACGGCTGTGAACCTGGACAAGGGCTGTTACCGCGGCCAGGAGACCGTCGCGCGGGTTCAAAACCTCGGACGGCCGCCGCGGATGCTAGTGCTCACGCATCTCGACGGGTCGGTGTCCCGTCCGCCCACCGGCGTGCCGATCACCGCGGGAAGTCGCACGGTGGGACGGCTCGGGACCGTCGTCGACCATGTCGACCTCGGCCCAGTGGCCCTGGCTCTCGTCAAGCGCGGGCTTGCGGCCGACACGCCGCTGGCCGCCAGCACCGACGATGGCCAGGTGGGGATGACGATCGACCCGGACTCCATGCCTGCGACGGAAGGCGTCGGCGCCGGCCGTGCGGCGGTCGATCGGCTGCGCGGTGTCAGGCGGTGAGCAGCGCCGCACATTCAAGCCCTGCCAGCGGTCGGCGGACGGGCACGGTAAAGTGTTGGCAGGACTAACAAACACAAACTCAGATCGGAGCCGCCTTCACTTCGGGCCGCTCCGTTATTGCGCGAGGGGGTCCCCCCATGGGCCGCGGCCGGGCGAAGGCGAAACAAACGAAGGTTGCCCGGGAGCTGAAATACAGCTCTCCGCAGACTGATTTCGAGCGGCTCCAACGCGAGCTGTCCGGCGGCGAAGAGGTAGACGCCGACGCGAGCGATCCCTGGGGCGACGAGGACGACTGGCGTCCCTGACCCCCGGTTCAGAACCGCGGGTGGCGTCCCACCAGTTCCGCCCGGGTACTGTTTTTCCCGCTCTTCGTGACGGTGCCCAGCACCCAGCAGTCCAGATGGCGGGCAGTGAGGATGGCCAGGGCGCGGTCCGTGTCGTCGGGGCTCACGACGGCGACCATGCCGACGCCCATGTTGAACGTCTTCTCCATCTCCGGGCGGTCGATGCGGCCACGCTGAGCGATCATCTTGAACACGGGCGCCGGGGTCCAGGTGCCGCGGTCGAGTTCGGCTCGCAGGCCGTGCGGAATGACCCGCGAGAGGTTGCCGGCCAGGCCGCCGCCAGTGACATGGCAGAACGTCTTGACCTGCGTCTCGGCGGCGAGCGCCAAACAGTCCTTGGCGTAGATGCGGGTGGGCTCGAGCAGTTCTTCGCCGAGGGTGCGGCCGAACTCCTCGACGTGCCCTGCCAGGTTCATCCGGTCGATCTCCAGCAGTACATGGCGCGCCAGCGAGTAACCGTTGGAGTGCAGACCCGTCGACGCCATCGCGATCACCACGTCGCCCGGACGCACCCGGTCGGGCCCCAGCACGTCGTCGGCCTCCACCACACCGACCCCGGTGGCCGAGATGTCGTAAGCGTCGGGAGTCATCAGTCCCGGGTGCTCGGCCGTTTCGCCACCGAGGAGCGCGCATCCGGCCTGCACACAGCCCTGCGCAATGCCCGCAGCCAACGCAGCGATGCGCTCCGGCACGATCTGCCCGACGGCGATGTAATCCTGCAGCAGCAGGGGTTCGGCCCCGCAGACCACGAGATCGTCGACGACCATGGCGACCAGATCCAGCCCCACGGTGTCGTGCTTGTCCATCGCCTGCGCGATCGCCACCTTGGTTCCCACCCCATCGGTGGACGCGGCCAAAATCGGCTCGCGGTAGCCGCCCTTCAGCGCGAACAATCCCGCAAACCCGCCCAACCCACCGACCACTTCGGGTCTGGTGGCCTCCTGCGCCAAGGGTTTCAGCAGCTCGACCGCTCGATCCCCCGCCTCGATGTCGACGCCCGACGATGCATACGAGATGCCGGACCGATCGCCTCGGTGGTCGGCGCGGCGCGTCACCGGAGGTTGACTCGCTCGGTTGAAACGATCCGTCGCTCCTCGCATCCGCAGATGTCTTTTCGCTCCTCGCGTCCGCATTCGCCCATCGCGTGCAAGGGTACCGGTATGTCGGATGCCCGTTCGGCTAGCCCGCCTTTCCGCGCACCCACTGCAGAGGGCCGACCTTCTTCGTCCGCACGCTGGCGAAGCCGTTGTCTTCGAGGATGTCGGCCAGTTCGTCGTCGGTGAAGAAACGGGCTCCCGTGTTGGGCATCAGGCGCCAGAACGGGCCGGGGTGCCCGACCGTCGGGACCATGATCGCCAGCCGGCCCCCCGGTCGCAGCACCCGCGCCATCTCGGCGACGGCCGCCGACGGGTCCGGCACCAGTTGCAGCACGGCGATCGAGACGATCGCGTCGACGGTGTCGTCACGCAGCGGGAGCCGCTGTGCGTCGGCCCTCATGAAGCCGAGTTGCGGCTTCGGCGAGGAGCGCACGGCGCGGGCCAGCATCGGCTCGGAGATGTCTAAACCCAACGCCAGACCGTCCGGGCCCACGGCATCGGCCAACATCGCGGTGACGTTGCCCGGACCGCACCCCACGTCGAGCGCGACGCCGCCGCGCGGAATGTTCAACCACTCTTGTGGGTGCTGCCAGGCGGTGGACAAACGCCGCGCCAGCGCCTGCGCGTTGTCGTAGAACAAGGACCCGACCGGCGATGCCCACACCTTCTGGATCGAGCCGGTGTTCTTCGGCGTCTGGATGTCCTCTTGCGCGCCCAGCAGGTCCAGGTACCCCTTGCCGACATCGGGACTCGTCGGCGGCTCGACGAACAGGTCGACTGCTTTGCGCAAGGCGGGCGGCAAGATGGCGTTCACTTCAGTCATATGTCCATCCTGCACGCGCGCGGCTGCGAATAGCATGCGAGCAGGCTGCTGAACGAGGGGGCACGAATGCGGTGTGTGGTGACGGGCGCGACCGGCTACGTCGGCGGGCGCCTTGTTCCGCAGCTACTGGCCAGAGGCCTTGACGTACGCGCGGTCGCCAGAACGCCCAGCAAGCTCGCCAACGTGCCGTGGCGAGACGACGCCGAGGTGGTGCGAGGCGACCTCGGCGACCCTGAGTCGTTGCTCGCCGCGTTCGACGGTGCCGACGTCGTCTACTACCTGGTGCACTCGATGGGCACGTCACGCGATTTCGCGGCCGAGGAGGAACGCGCCGCCGGCAACGTCGTCGCTGCGGCTCGTCGCGCGGGGGTTCGGCGGCTGGTCTATCTGGGCGGACTGCACCCGTCCGACGCGGAGCTGTCGCCGCACCTGAGGTCGCGTACCAAGGTGGGCGAGATCCTGCTGGGCTCCGGCATCGAGACCGTGGTGCTGCAGGCCGGCGTGATCGTCGGTTCGGGGTCGGCGTCATTCGAGATGATCCGGCACCTGACCGACCGCTTGCCGGTGATGACGACACCGAAATGGGTGCACAACAAGATTCAGCCGATCGCGGTCGGTGACGTCCTGCACTACCTGGTCGAGGCCGCAACGGTCGACGTTCCAGAGTCACGCGCCTGGGACATCGGCGGACCCGACGTGCTCGAGTACGGCGAGATGATGCAGATCTACGCCGACGTGGCGGGGCTGCACCGGCGAGCCATCGTGGTCCTGCCATTCCTCACACCGACGATCGCGAGCTGGTGGGTGGGGTTGGTGACGCCGATACCGCCGGGCTTGGCCCGTCCGCTGGTGGAGTCACTGCACTGCGACGCCGTGATGGACAACCACGACGTCGACGCGGTGATACCGCCGCCGCCAGATGGCCTCGTCGGCTATCGCGACGCGGTTTCGTTGGCGCTCAAGCCAATTGCCCAGGGAGCTTCTGCGCCATCGGAGTCCCTGCCCAGCGACCCCGACTGGGCGGGCGCCGTGGTCTACACGCTCAAACGCTCCGGTTGGACGGCGGCCGCCGAAGTCGATCTCTGGAGGGCGATCGAAGGGGCAGCGCCACGAGACCATTGGAAGGTCGTGGAGCGTGAGCCCGGCCAGCGCCTGCTTCTGTACCGCAACGGGCCGGTACCGGGTGATGTGTGGCTGCAGATGCGGGCGGCAACGGTGTCCGGCCGGGGCAGCACATACCATCAGCGAATGCTGTTCTACCCCAAGGGCATTCCGGGACGGGCCTACTGGTATGCCGGACTGCGGCGGCATCGCGGGCGATTCCGGGCGCTGTTTCGCAATGTGATCGAGACGGCCGGAGAAGGCCGACCCAGGGACAGCGCCGGCCAGTGATTTCGGCGCGCTTACCGTCGCTGAGCGACGGTTTGCGCGCCGAAATCGCTCAAGGCCGCCGCAACGCCGAGGCGTTGTCGTTGTCGGCCTGCACTCCTGCGCCAGTCCGCGCCGCGTTGGTCAGCATGTGCTCGATCACGTTCTTGCCCAACGCCGTTTCGCCGGGCAGCTCGATCGGGTACTTGCCGTCGAAGCAGGCGCAGCACAGCCGCGAGGCGGGCTGTTCGGTGGCCGCGATCATGCCCTGCAACGAGATGTAGCCCAGAGTGTCCGCACCGATCGCGTGCCGGACCGCGTCCAGCACCTCGCCCTCATTGTCGACCGCATTGGCGATCAGTTCGGCCGGGGTGGCGAAGTCGATGCCGTAGAAGCACGGCCACTTCACCGGCGGCGAGGCGATCCGCACGTGTACCTCCACGGCCCCGGCCTCGCGCAGCATCCGCACCAGTGCGCGTTGGGTGTTGCCGCGCACGATCGAGTCGTCGACGACGATCAGCCGCTTGCCGCGGATCACTTCGCGCAGCGGGTTGAGCTTGAGCCGGATGCCGAGCTGGCGGATGGTTTGCGACGGCTGAATGAACGTGCGGCCGACGTAGGCGTTCTTCATCAGGCCCTGGCCGTAGGGGATGCCGGATTCCTGTGCGTAGCCCACCGCCGCGGGGGTGCCGGATTCCGGCACGCCGATCACCAGGTCGGCATCGATGGAATGTTCACGTGCCAGCGCTCGCCCGATATCGACACGGGTCTTGTGCACCGAACGCCCGGCGATCGTGCTGTCCGGGCGCGCGAGATAGACGTACTCGAAGACGCAGCCCTTGGGCGTCGGATTGGCGAACCGCGACGACCGCACCCCGTCGGCGTCGATCGCCAGCAGCTCGCCGGGCTCGATGTCGCGGACGAACGATGCGCCGACGATGTCCAGCGCGGCGGTTTCCGAGGCCACCACCCAGCCGCGGTCCAGCCGGCCCAGCGACAGCGGCCGCACACCGTACGGGTCGCGCGCGGCGTACAGGGTGTTTTCGTCCATGAAGGTCAGGCAGAACGCACCTTTTACCTTCGGCAGCAGCTCGAGGGCGGCCTGCTCCAGAGTGGCGTCCGCTGCGCCGTGCGCCAGCAGCGCGCCGAGGATGTCGGAGTCGGTGGTCGCGGCACTTCCCCCACGGGTGTTGACCAGCCCGAGCTGACGAGCCGTCTTCATCAGGTCGGTGGTGTTGACGAGGTTGCCGTTGTGGCCGAGCGCGACGCCCGTGCCCGCGGCCGTGTTGCGGAACACCGGCTGGGCGTTCTCCCAGGTAGTGGACCCCGTAGTGGAGTAGCGGCAGTGACCGATCGCGACGTGGCCCTGCATCGCGGCCAGCGTCTGCTCCTCGAACACCTGGCTGACCAGCCCGAGATCTTTGAACACGAGCACCTGCGAACCGTCCGCGACGGCGATGCCGGCCGCCTCCTGGCCACGGTGCTGCAGCGCATAGAGGCCGTAGTAGGTGAGCTTGGCGACTTCCTCACCGGGCGCCCACACACCGAAAACCCCGCATTCCTCGCGGGGTGAATTCTCGAGGTCAGTCTGCTCGCCGGTCACTTTATGGCTACTCCCAAGAGGGGTCGGTGACACCCACGAGTCTACGGTCATCACAGTCGGATCACAGAATCGGAGGCAACGGTGTCGCCCGGTTTCTCACAACAACCGTCGAGGCGGCGAAATTTCGGCTCCGACAGAGCTCAGTCGTCCAGCGCCACCACCGGCAGCCAGTCGCCGATCTCCCCGGCCCGCGCACCTGACAACTGCAACGCGCCGGAGGCTGCCGCGCCGGAAACCGACAACAAACCGGTGGCCAGCAGCAGCCAGGTCCGAGGATCGGCCTCGACGACGTTGGGCGGTGTGCCTCGTCGGTGCTGCGGTCCCGAAATGCATTGCACCGCAACGAAAGGCGGCACACGAACCTCGACACTGGCTCCAGGCGCCGAGGCGGCCAGCGTACGCGCGGTGAGCCGGACAGCCGTCGCGAGCACGTCGCGTCCGGGTGCGGGCGACGAGTCGTCGCGCAGCCAGTCCGCCACGGCCAGCACCGCGGCTCTGGCCTGCACCGGGTCGACGGGGCCGCGCGCGGGCATCGTCAGCCGGGAAAGCCGAACAGCTGCACCACGTCGTGGTCGCGGCCCGCGGTGTAGCCGCCGTCGACGGCGATGGCCTGCCCGGAGACGAACGAGGCGTCGGGCGACACCAGGAAAGCCGCCATGGCGGCGATCTCTGAGGGCTTTCCCCGGCGCCGGAGGGCGTGCTCACGCGTCAACAGCTGCGAGGGACGCTCCATCCCCTCGATACCGAAGATGCTCTCCGTCATGGGCGTGTCGATGAAGCCGGGACAGATCGCGTTGGCGCGGATGCCGCTCGGGCCGTAGTCGATCGCGATGTTCTTGGTGAGCAACACCACACCGCCCTTGGATGCGTTGTAGGCGCTGCCACCGGCGGTTCCCTCGAGTCCCTCGACGCTGGCCAGCGTCACGATCGAGCCGCGTTCGCCGCCGACGCGGGGCTGGTCGATCATCTTCGCCAGCGCTGCCTTGGCGACGAGGAACGTGCCGGTGAGGTTGACGCGGATCACCCGTTCCCACTCGGCGCGGTCGAGAAGATGCACCGGACCGCCGCCTGCGACGCCGGCGGCGTGAACGACCCCGTCGAGGCGGCCCGGAACCGCCGCGAACACCTCTTCGACGAGGGCTTCGCCGGAGACGTCGGCCGCGACGAACGTGAACCGCTCGCCCAGGTCGCCCGGCGGAACGAGGTCGGCGCCGACCACGGTGCCCCCTTCGGCCAGCAACCGCTGCGCGCTGGCCAACCCGATACCCGATGCCACCCCGGTGACGACGAACGTGCGCGCGGCGGCGCGATCGGTGCTCACGGTCGGAAGACTAGCGACGCTGCACCAGCAGCGACGCGATTGCGCCCGCCTCGTTGATCGCGAGGTGGGCGAGCATCGGCGCGGCGAGGCTCTCCGACCGCCGGGCAAGCCAACCGAAGACCCATCCAGCCGCACCGGTCGCCAGCACGGTGCCGACTACCGGCTCACCTGCTGCTCGGGCGTCGGCGATGTGGGACAGGCCGAATGCAGCCGCCTGCACCAATGGCCCGGCGCGGGGCCCGAACCCGCCGGCGGCCAGCGTCGTCAGCGCGCCCCGATAGGCGGCTTCCTCCGACCAGACCGTGCCCACCGGTATGTGCAAGGCCAGCCAGGTCAGCGGCGCGGCGGGCGGGGTGCGGTCGGACATCGAGTCGCGTAC
>JBAPQQ010000214.1:0-6032 GCA_049280695.1 Mycobacterium sp. | reverse complement strand
GTGGTGGCCACCAGTGACGAACTGCGCACAGAACTCTCGCGGTTGCGCGGCGTGGCCGCCGAGGCCGCATCGGCCTGCGGCGCAAGGCTGCTCGCGGTGGCGCTGCCGCCCTCGGTGCCGCACCACTTTCCGGTGACCGACGAACCGCGCTACCGCAAAATCGGCGAGAACTTCGGCATGATCGCCCACGAGCAGGGGATCTGCGGCTGCCATGTGCACGTCGCGGTGCCCGACCGTAGGGCGGCGATAGCGGCCAGCAACTGGTTGCGGCCATGGCTACCACTGCTTTTGGCGTTGACCGCCAACTCGGCGATCTATCGCAACGCCGACACCGGCTACGCCAGTTGGCGCAGCATCCTGTGGGCGCGCTGGCCGAGCGCGGGGCCGCCTCCGTTCTTCGAATCGGTCGACGACTACGACGCCACGGTCGACATGCTCATGAAGACCGGCGCCGTGCTCGACGACGGCATGGTCTATTGGGACGTGCGGCCGTCGTCGAAATTCCCGACCGTCGAAGTGCGGGCAGCCGACGTGCCGTCGACGGTGGCCGAGACTGTGCTCCTGGCGACGTTGACCCGGGCTGCGGTGATGACGGCACTCGACGAGTTCCAGCGCGGCGTCGCTGCGCCGCGCGTCGCGGCCGAGACGCTGCGGGCCGCGTACTGGAAAGCCGCGCGTGACGGTCTGGACGGGCAGGCCGTCGACGTCGCCAGCCGGCTTCGGCCGGTACCCACGCGCGAACTGCTCGGCGAGTTCGTCCAACGCCTGCGGCCGGCGCTCGACGCTCTGGGTGAACACCGGCGAGTGTCCGCCGAGTTGCAGCGGCTGGCTGACGAGGGCAACGGAGCAATGCGCCAGCGGCGTGCATGGAACAAGCGTGGCGACGTTGCCGACGTCATCGCCGAAGCGGTGTCGGCAACCCTCAGTTGAGGGCCAACTCGGCGATCGCCGGGCTGGTCGGTTTCTGTGATCCGGCGCCGGGCTCGACGGTGAACGCGAGCGCGGTGGAATCGCCCAGGTTCCGAAGCACGGCGGTGGTCGACGGGGCCACCGCCTGCTCGTCCATGGTGCCCGCCGACGTCGGACCCGCCTCGCCGATCAGCCACATCTGGTAGACGGTCCCCGGCTTCGGCGGCGACACGTCGTTCATCACCAGCACGCCGGCGTTCTTCTCGCGAGAGAACACCACGGTCGCGGTTCCACCGCCGGGGATCGCACCAGAGACCGTGTGCACGTCGGGCGCTGCGAACACCTGCTCGGCGGTGGTCGGTGCCTGCGCCGGATGCAGTGCCAACCCCGCCGTCAGCGCGCCGAGTCCGATGATCAACACCGCAGCTGCCGCCAAAAGGCTGGTCCGCCAACCGAATCGCTTCCGCGCCGGACGCACAGCCTTGAGCAGCCGGTCACGCATCTCGGGCGGCGGCTCGGCGGACGTTCCGGCGGACACCACCGCCATCGTTTCGCGGACCGCGCGCACCTCGTCGTGGAACGACCGGGACACCGTGGCCGGGGTCCGGGACAGCCAGTGCTCGATGTCGGCACACTCGTCGTCGCTGACGGCGTGGAGTGCGTACGCCGTCGCCAGTTCCAGCAACTCGAAGTCGGATGGTTGGGTCATGTCACGCCCAAGCAGGTGCGTAGTGCGCGCAGCGCATCGCGCATCCGTGACTTGATGGTCGCCAGATTGGCCGAAAGGTGTTGCGACACCTGCGAGTACGTGAGTCCGCCGTAGTAGGCGAGCTCGATGCACTCGCGCTGGATGTCGGTCAGCGAGCCGAGGCAGTCGACGACCTGGCGTCGCTCGTCGCGCAGGATCGCGGAGTCGGCGACCACGTCCGCGGCCGGCTCGGCGGTGGCCGCGCCGTATCGGGATTCACGTTGGGTGGCGGCCTGCTCCGTGCGCACCCGGTCGACAGCCCGCCGGTGAGCAACCGTCAACAGCCACGCCAGAGCCGAGCCCGCCGCCGGGTCGAAGTTCCCGGCGTTTCGCCACACCTGCAGATAGACGTCCTGCGTGGTTTCTTCGCTGTAGCCGGGATCACGCACCACTCGGGTCACCAAACCGAAGACCCGCGCGCGGGTGGCGTCGTAGAAGGCGGCGAACGCGTCGACGTCCTGGTCGGCGACGCGGCGCAACAATGCGTCCAGGTCGCCTTCCGCCTGCGGCGATCGGGTCATTGAGCCGTAGCCTAGCGCCAGCCGTGGTGTTCACGAGGCCACACTCGCGTCTTGCAGTTCGGTGACCTCGATCCGCACCGTCGGAGTCGCGGCAACGGGCTCCACCTCCGCCATGGGGCGCCACGGCGCGCGCGGCACCCCACGCAGCCACAGCAGCACACCCTGCACCCGCATGGCCAGCCTGCCCAGCAGCGGTGCCGCCGGCGCGACGAACTGCAGCCGTAGCACCTCGGTGATGGTGGCAGGCCGGCGCTCGCCCCGCATCGTCGCGACGAACGCGGGCCCGCTGCCCCGATACAGCCAGACGTCGACGTCGAGGGTCTGGTCGGGGCGGGGTGCGCGGACGACGTAGTTGCCGTCGAGCGGATGGAACGGCGAGGCGTACAGCCGCTTGGCGGCAAGGACGGGAGTGGCCGCCGACGGCAGCAGGTAAGCGTGCCGCTCGCCATGTGTGTTGTGGACCTCCGCGACCACATGCCGCAGTACGCTGTGACGGTCGTGGCACCAGTACAGCGTGAGCGGATTGAACGCGTGCCCGAGCACCCGCGGCTGCAGTAGCGCGGTTATCCGTCCGCCGGGCACGGTCGCGTCGTTGCGGGCGAGGAACCCGTCGAGGCGCTGGCGCAGGGACTCGCCGTCGTCGCCGGTGAAGTGATCGCGTGGGTCGAAGCGGGCCAGGGCGCGCAGCCACCGGGGCAGCCGGGGCAGCTCGTCGATGTCCACGTACCAGCTGTAGCTGCGATGCTCGAAGTAGTGGTTCACCGGCACCCGGCGCAGATGGGTGATCCTGGTGCGGTAGATAGCGGGCGTGCCGGGCAGCCGGGGTGTGCGCTTCACGTCAGGTATTCGGACCCGGCGTCCGGCCGGATGGGACCACGACGGGCGCACGCTTGCGCTCGGCGCAGTCTCGGCGTCAACCCCAGGTGCGGGCGGCTGCGGCCAGACCGTGCACCAGCGCCGACGTGACCGGCGACAGGCCGTCGTGCCCGGGAAGTCGGCTTCGCGGGCTGATCCCGCGGACCCGGGGCGACAACTCGAGCTGGACGCCACCGTCGCGGGTGCGGTTGACCGGGTTGTCCGGATGCACGCCGCGCAGCTCGGGCGGGATCGCGCCGAGGTCGGTGACGAGGTGGTAGCCGGGGAGCCGGAGGTGGTGGCGCAGATGGGCGGCAAGCGTCCGGTTGCCTCCACCTGCCAGCAGTTGGGAGCTGCGGCCCATGCGGCCGTAGCCATGCAGCGAGACGACCACGTCGACGTGATCGAGGAACTCGGCAAGCCTCACCGACTCCTCCGCGCGGAACCGCGCCGACGGCAGATGGTGCGGGTAGCGATCCGGGTGCCGCACCAGGTACACCGATGCCCCGGCCGCGTCGGCTGCGCGCTCGGCGATGACGTCGGTCATCTGCTCCAGGCCTCCGCCGTGGATGGCCAGGAAGCCGAACCGTGATCGCAGCCGGCTGTCCTCGACCACGCCGGGCTGACAGAGTAGCCCCGAAAGTGTCTGCGGCCCTGTATTTTTCGACATCCTTGGGGGCGGCCAGTGGGTCGGATCCCAGCGCCGTAGGAACTCGATCCACCGGTGCGGCAGGCCGTGGTGCACTGCGCCGTCGATGATCCGCTCCAGATATCCGGGCCGCGGCGCGCCCGTTTGCACGCGGTGGTCGATGTAGACCCAGGCCTCCGCGCGGCCGCCGCCGGTGTGCACGGTCAACCGGTCGCGGCGATATCGCACCGGCACACCTTCAGCGCTGTCCAGTGTCGCCAGGTCCCGGTCGGACAGTTCCCACACGACCCCGTGCACCTGCGTGCCGGCGAAAGGTTCGACCGTCGCCACCCCGCGCTCGTTGATCAGCCAGTCGTGGTCGGCCAGGGTTGCGGGGCGCGGATTGGTGGCGTCAGGGCAGCGCCGCGCCATCTGCGCCACACACAGGTTCGAGCCGTATGCGAAGTAGGCGTGCATCTGTTGTGGTGCTCCTCGCGTCCGCTTCACCCCGTCGCGGTCAGGTACAGCAGTCCCACGTTGAGCAGACTAATGAGCGCGGCGACGCCCCAGCCCAGCGCGGTGGTGAGACGGCGGTTGGTGTCGGCACCCATCACCGAGGCGTCGCTGGTCAACCTGACGAGCGGGATCAGCGCGAACGGAATTCCGAACGAGAGCACTACCTGCGACAACACCAGCGCGCGAGTGGGCTCGAGCCCGACGGCCAGGATCACCAGTGCCGGCGCCAGCGTGACCAACCGCCGCAGCAGCAACGGGACCTTGCGGTGCAGCAGGCCGGCCATGATCATCGCGCCGGCGTAGGCGCCCACCGACGTCGACGCCAGGCCCGACGCCAGCAGGCCGACCGCGAAGAACAACGCAACCGTGGGACCGAGTGCGTCGGCCACCGCAGCGTGCGCGCCCTCGATCGTGTCGGTGTCGGGGCGGCCCTGCAGGTTGGTGGCCGCAACCAGCAGCATGGCCAGGTTCACCGCGCCGGCCACCACCATCGCCAGCGTGACATCCCATCGGGTGACGCGCAGCAACAGCGCCCGGCGGCGGCCCCGCGGATGGCCGTGGCGGTCGCGGGCAAGGCCAGAGTGCAGATAGACGGCATGGGGCATCACGGTGGCCCCCAGCATCGCGCTGGCCAGAAGCACGCTGTCAGAGCCCTCGAACCGCGGAAGCATTCCGCCGACGAACTCGCCCGCTGGCGGCGGGTTGACGAAAAGGCTTGTCAGAAAACCGATTGCGATGATCAGCAGTAGCCCGGTGACGACGCGCTCGAAGATGCGCTGGCCGCGACGGTCCTGGACCATCAGCAGCACCAGCGACACCAGGCCGGTGATGACGCCGCCGATCACCAGCGGCAGGCCGAACAGCAGGCGCAGCGCCAGCGCTCCGCCCACCACTTCGGCCAGGTCGGTGGCCATCGCCACCAGCTCCGCCTGCGCCCAGTACGCCAGCCGGGAAGAGCGGCGCATCCGGTGGCCGACCGCCTCGGGCAGCGAATGGCCGGTCACCAGGCCGAGTTTCGCCGACAGATACTGCACCAGACCGGCCATCACATTGGCGAGAAGGATCACCCACACCAGCAGGAAGCCGAACCGCGCGCCGGCGCTGACGTTGGCCGCGACGTTCCCCGGGTCGACGTAGGCGGTGGCCGCCACGAACGCGGGCCCGAGCAGATACCAGCTCGGCCGCAACCGAAGCTCCGTCTGCTGCGTCAGCCCCAATTTTTCCCTCCGGCTCTTCCGGGAATACGAATAGGAAAGTTAGGGCACCCGAAACACCTCGTCAAATGCTCAGGCCGCCCAGGCCGGTCGTGATGCCGGACCCGTCTGCGCCTCAGGGCACCGCCCAGCCGCCGATTCCGGACACCGGGTAGCCGGGGTAGAGCCAGGGCCGTTGCAGAAAGGGACCCGGGCTGACGTTCTCGTTCGGGGAGGTGTTGAACGACGTGTGGGTGCCGCGTTCGCATTGCATCGTCCACGGCGCGACCGTGGCGCAGTCTGGCAGCGCCCGGGCAGGGGGCGCGGCGAGAAGCGCGGCGACGATCAGCGCGGCCGCCGCAAGCTGAATTCGCATGGACGTCCTCCCCACAGCCTCTGATCAGGGAGCGTACAGGCCCTTTCCGGTGACCAGCGGCAAGTCGAGCGTGGTCCGGATCCCCGGCTCGGCGGCGACCACCGCCGGAATTGCGTTGACCACCCTCATCGCGGTGGCCACCAGGCCCGCGTGGTTGTGGTCGCCGTTGGGGCTGCTCAGGCACAGGTCCAGCGCATAGGACGGCTCGCCGGTGATCTCGATGCGGTACGAGCCGCCGGGCTGCGCCGGCTGCGGCCAGTCCGGGCAGAGGTCGTCGCGCAGCCGC